>NZ_JBEOOQ010000023.1:0-72011 GCF_040309305.1 Pseudoalteromonas sp. RB2-MNA-CIBAN-0110
GGGTTATGATGGATTTGAACCATCGACCAATTGATTAAAAGTCAACTGCTCTACCAACTGAGCTAATAACCCGCTCTTTTTGTCGCATTTCGAGTGGGGTAACCATTCGTTTGCTGCGGGCGCTTATAATACTTATTTATAAAATGAGTGCAACCGAAATTGTCTCTTTTTTTAAGTTTTTATGTCTAGATGCACAAAATTAAACCGTTTGTGCTCAAACTACATGCAAATCCAAGATTCTTCGAGAGTTTCCATGTAGTTTGCTCGCCCTAACTAGAAATTTAATCGCTAGTGAACTTTAGTTTCCTAAACGATCAGTTGCTAGTTTTGCAGCGGTTGTACTTGGGTATTGATTGATAAGATCGCTCAATATTTTTTGCGCTTGCGCCGCTGAACCTTGATCTTGTAAAAGTGTGCCTAACTTTAGCATCGCATCTGGGCGTTTATTAGAATTTGGAAATTCGTTCACAACGACTTTAAAGTGCTCTACTGCTTTTACACCATCATTTTTAATAGTAAGCAACTGCCCTAACCAATAATGCGCATTAGACGCATAGACAGAGTTTGGGTAGGTAGTTAAAAACGTTTGAAATTCAGGAATCGCTTGGTCATAGCGTTTATCTTTCATTATTAACGCAACAGCGCGCTCATAGGCTTCGTTTTCAGATAAGTCACTGCTATAGGTCTGTGCATTGCTTTGTTGCGTGTAATCAGTTGCGGGAGCTGCTGCTGGCTGTGTATAAGCCTGGCTCACGCGGTTTTCAATTTCTTGATACAACTCACGCTGACGCTGCAGTACTTTTTCAAGCTTGTAGCTTTGCTCTTCGGTTACACCTCGAATTTGGCTTACTTCGTCTTGTAACAAGTTAAGCTGTTGCTGTAACTCAACTTGCAAAAAGTTACGTTGTTGCATCATATTCTCAAGCGACGCTAATCGCTTCTCAATACTTGATTGTGAACTCGCAGCTTCTGAAACAGGAGCGGGAGCAGCCATTAACTGGGTGCTCCCGCTCAATATCATGGCTGCCAAAATAATTTTCGGCTTCATAATATCTCTTATCTTAGTAAACTAGTACCGCACGGCGGTTTTTAGCGAAAGCTGATTCAGTGCGAGACTTAACCATTGGCTTCTCTTCACCGTAGCTTACCACTGACATTTGGCTAGCTGAAACACCTAGGCTTAATAAGTATTTTTCAACTGCTTGGCCACGGTGCTCACCTAGTGCAATATTGTACTCTGGAGTACCGCGCTCATCTGCATGGCCTTCAATTAGTACTTTAACTGATGAGTTTTGAACTAAAAACTCAGCATGTGCACGAAGTAAGTCTGCGTACTTGCTTTCAACTGCCGCAGTATCAAAATCAAAGTAGATTACTTGCTCTTGACGAAGTGCTTCGTACTTTTGACGAAGTTGCTCTTCTGCTTGTTGCTCAGGAGAAATTGTAGCAACTTCAACCGTATCAGTGTTAGTTGATTGCTCAACAACGCCTTGATTTGATTGGTTTGCAGCACCTTCATCAATATCTGAAGATGAGCTACAAGCTGCTAATGTCATTACTGGCACAGCAATTAGCAGGCCTTTAAGTATTTTGTTAAGTTTCATTGAGTAGATTCCTATTTTGAGTAAACCAGTAATATTACTGTAAGTATGGCGACCAAGCTGGTGCCTTTACTTGTCCGTCTAGCACAGGTAACCGTGCCTTAAAGCGGCCGTCCATCGATACTAGCGCAAGTACCTGTTTATTATTATGAAGCGTGCTATATATAATCATCGAACCATTTGGCGCTATGCTCGGTGATTCATCTAGGCGTGTTCTCGTTAATACTTGGAACGCGCCTGTAGCCAGCTCTTTCTTAGCAAGATGGTACTGCCCGTTGGTACGGTTAACCATCACTAATTCTTTTCCATCTGGTGTTATTGAACCAGCGAGATTCATATCACCATCAAAGGTGAGTCGCTGTGACCTACCAGTTTTTAAATTTAACTTATAAATCTGAGCATTACCACCCCTTTCAGATGTAAACACAATATCTTGACCATTAGGGTGCCAAGATGGCTCAGTATCTATGCTACGGTGATTTGTTAAGCGTGTTTCTTTGCGTGTAGCTAGGTCAAGCAAGTAAATTTCTGTTGCACCTGTCTTGTCCTTAGAAAGCACTAATAATAGCTTTTTACCATCTGGCGAAAACTGCGGTGCACCATTGATACCACGGTAGCTTGCTATTATTTCGCGCTTACCTGTGTATATATCTTGAATGTAAATTTGGCTTTGACGGTTTTCAAACGTTACATACGCTAACTTAGTGCCATCTGGTGACCACGCTGGCGACATTAAAGGCTCTTTTGAGCGAAGTAATACTTGCTCATTAAATCCATCATAGTCTGCAACAACGAGTTGATAAGGCTTAGGGTCATTATCACGTACTATTACATAGGCAATTTTAGTTAAAAATGCGCCTTTTTCACCAGTCAATCTTTCATAGATAACGTCACTGATTCGATGAGAGTAACGGCGAAAACCACTTTCACCAATAACACTTTCACGCGCTTCCAAAATATGATCTTGGCTTTTAACTAGCTTACCATTACTCATCATTTGTGTGTTGCCACCGGTAATTTGGCCGCGGATCACGTCAACTAACTCATAACGCACTAAGTAACGCCCATCAGTTTGCTGCTCAACTTCGCCCACTAATATCGCTTCCACACCTTTATTAACCCAAGATGCGTAATCAATTTCGCTATCTTTGGTTGGCTGTTGTGGCATTTGCGCTACATCTACAGGCTTAAATTTACCACTGCGCATTAAATCGGCAGCAATAACACTGCTTAATTTTTCAGGGATTGGGCCGACACCTTGGTACTTAAAAGGTACTATAGCAATGGGCCTTGCGCCGTCTACACCCTCAGTTATTACAATTTCAAGTGCTGCATTAGCAACACCCACAAACCCAAACAGTAAAACTAAACAGGCTATTTTTATTTTGTTGAACATATCATTCCTTTAAAATTCTGGCTTGATTGTTAAATTAATATTCTTAAGTTGTTCGAATACGTCTTTATCTTTAGATACCGGTAATGTGTCGGCCATGCGCACTGCTCTTAATGCAGCTTCACATACCAACTTATCGCCACCTAATGATTTAACTTGCGTTACTAAACCATTAAAACCTAAACGAATATTTACTCGGCACTGTTGGTTTTTCATTTTTTCATCAATCAATAAGTTTTGCTGAATACGCGCCATAATTAATGCACGGTACTTATCAACTTCGCTTACCACTTGTTGTTGACGTATTTTACTACGGGCAGCCTGCTCTTTGGCAAGTTGCTCTTGTAACATTTGCTCTTGCATTGCTTGCTGGCGTTTACGTTCGGCCTCGGCTGCACGCTCTTTTGCTTCTTCTTCACGTTTTTTACGTTCAGCTTCTGCTTTTTTAAGTGCGTCTTCTTCGGTTTTACGCTTATCAGCAGCAGCTTTTGCTGCACTTTCAGCTTCTTGCTTTTGCTTTTCAGCTTGCTTAGCTTTAGCGCGCTCTTTTTGCTCAATGGCACGTGCTTTTTTAGCTTGTGCTTGCGCCTCGGCTGTTTCTTTTTCTTTAGCTTTACGTTCTTGCTCTAGCTTTTTAATATGCCTAGATTCAGATTCGCGTTGCTTACGTGCATTGGCCGCTCTGCGTTCTAAATCGCGGATACGTTTGTCTTCAGCACTTTTTTTATCTTTTTCTTTCTTTTGAAGTTCAGCAATTTTTTGCTCAACTTGTTTTTGGTCAACTGTAACGGCTGATACTGCTTTATCTGGCGTAGGTATAGCCGAATTAAGCGTTACTTCCATTACTTTAGGTGCTGGCGGATGAATGTTTGCAGACGCATACAAAAAACCACCAATTCCTAAATGAAGTACTATCGATTTTACTACTGAACTATTCATACAGCTACTTCCCCTCAAAGGATTCAGTCATTAATCCTACTGATGGTACGCCTGCATTTTTCAAAAAATCCATTAGTAATAATACTTCTTGATACGACACCTTACCCGAGCCTTTAATCATAACTGGCACGTCAGGGTTTTTCATTAACTGTAATTTTATAACCGCAGCAACATCAAGTGCTTCCATAGGCTCTTTAGGATCAGTACCTACGCTTACATAATATTTACCCTCTGCATCAATTGAAGCAATAATGGGCGGAGTATCTTTAGTATCAACTAAATCAGACTCTTCCATTTTAGGTAAATCAACTTTTACACCGTGTGTAATAAGCGGTGCTGTTGCCATAAATATAATAAGTAATACCAACATTACATCAATGTAAGGTACTACATTAATTTCTGCGACCGGACGGCGCTTTTTACGCTGATACATTCGCTTGTGCCTCTATTTGTGTAGCTGCTTGACGGTGTAAAATATTAGCAAACTCTTCCATAAAGTTAATATAGTGAGACTCAAGCTTTTCAACACTGTTTGAAAAGCGGTTATAAGCAATAACGGCCGGAATTGCCGCGAATAAACCCATAGCAGTCGCAATAAGTGCCTCTGCTATACCGGGTGCTACCATTTGTAATGTAGCTTGCTTAACTTCACCTAGTGCAATAAAGGCATTCATAATACCCCACACTGTACCAAACAAACCGATGTACGGACTAATAGAACCTACCGTTGCTAAAAACGATAAGCTAGATTCAATTTTTTCAATTTCACGAGAAAGCGCAACACGCATAGAACGATACGTCCCTTCCATAACAATACTCGCACTTTGAAATGTATTCTTTTTATGACGAGCAAACTCTTTAAAGCCTGAAGTAAATAAGGCTTCAATACCTTGAGACTGACCGCTGCGTGACGATATTTCGTTATACAATTTACTTAGATCAATACCAGACCAAAATTTTTGCTCAAATTTCTTAGCATTTGATAGTGCATCTGATATTGCTTTTTTACGCTGAAATATAATTGTCCACGACATTACAGACATGGCAACTAGCCCTAACATCACTAACTGAACAAGCAAGCTTGCTTCTAAAATTAGGTCTAAAAAATTAAGCCCTGATCCCACGTTAAACTCCTAAGTAATTTCAAAATACGGCAAATTGGTTAATTTGTGTAAATATGACCGTTTATACGGTCAAAAGTTGCATCTAGTGTATCTAGTCCATTTCAAGCTGACAACGGTATTGCTATGAATAGGCAACAAAAAACGTTAAAAAACAGCTTTAGTTGGCATTTCCCTTTGCCTCAGTATTTTATTTAATCTTTTAAATAAACTCGCTAACTATAAATATGCGTAAATATATAAGTAAAACGTCATAAAATGCGCCGTTTATTCAAATTAAGAGCATAAACACTCAAAACCTATAAGCCTTACCTTCACGTAACAGTAAAACTAATACCGAGCCACATCAAAAGAAATTACTTAAGCTAGAAATTTCATTGACTTATAAATTTAACGATTAATTAACGCGCAAGATTCAAACAACAATAAAATTCACCGAATTAGTTTTTCTAATCTGAAAATACAAATTTTCTAGTTTGAACAAAAAGATGATCTTACGTATTATTCTCCCATACCGAACTAGCGCACCGAATGAGATAGTTTCATTAAGCCAAGTTCTTAGTAATAGGATATTTTATCGTATTACATTGTTTTACTCTTTCTGGATAAAACCAAATTCAGTAAAACGTAGTTCCCTGGATTACTTCCTTCAACTTGTTGTTTGCCCGCATTTTTTGCGGGCTTTTTTTTGCCTACAATTTAGTGCGCTACATACTTTATTTATAAACTAATAATTGCTCTACCTATTTTACAATAAGTAATTCGGTTACTAGTTTGAATGGTACGCAGGATAGCTTCGCGAGTCTTAACGCCCTGTGAATTAACAGTTAACTATAAAGCGTATAAGTATTTTGAAATAACATTTGCAACAGTGTGCTGAGGTTTTGGGTAAAATACCAGCCGTATAAATATTTGAAAGAAAGGGATACTAAGTCAATTACCTGCTGCGCAATAAACCACAGCAAGCAATGTATATGATGAGGCTAGTCTTTTTTAGGAAGTAAATCAAAGTGATGATATGCACTGTCAGACACTATTCGCCCACGCGGAGTACGCTGAATAAACCCTTGCTGAATTAAAAACGGCTCTATTACATCTTCTATTGTTTCACGCTCTTCACCAATAGCTGCAGCTACATTGTCGAGCCCTACTGGACCGCCCATGAATTTTTCAATTATGGCGAGTAAATATTTGCGATCCATATAATCAAAACCACTTTTATCTACATCAATCATATCAAGCGCTTGCTTAGCTACTTCGGCGTTTACTGTGCCGTCAGATTTTACCTGTGTGTAATCGCGTACACGCCGTAATAAACGGTTTGCAATACGTGGTGTACCACGTGAACGTTGTGCAATTTCGGTTGCGCCGTCGTCACACATTTCTAAACCAAGATAATGTGCAGAGCGCCCTACTATGTGCGACAAATCTTCTACAGAGTAAAACTCTAATCGCTGCACAATACCAAAACGGTCACGTAGTGGCGATGTAAGTGAGCCTGCTCGCGTAGTGGCACCAATAAGCGTAAATGCAGGTAAGTCTAATTTAATAGAACGCGCAGCTGGGCCTTCACCAATCATTATATCAAGCTGGTAGTCTTCCATTGCTGGATACAGTATTTCTTCAACTTGCGGGCTTAGCCTATGTATTTCATCAATAAACAGTACATCGCCTTCTTCTAAATTAGTAAGTAACGCAGCTAAATCACCTGCTTTTTCAAGTACAGGGCCGGATGTTGTTTTAATACTTACGTGTAATTCGTTGGCTACGATATTTGCAAGCGTGGTTTTACCAAGCCCTGGTGGGCCAAATATTAATAAATGATCGAGCGCTTCACCACGGGTTCGAGCAGCTTCAATAAAAATTTCCATTTGCTGCTTAACATGAGGCTGGCCTCTGTAGTCGGCTAAAAGTTTTGGTCTTATTGCACGATCTATAGAGTCTTCATTTGTTTTTTCAGTCGCATCAATTAAGCGATCCGCTTCAATCATGGGTTACTCACAACATTGATTTTAAAGATTCTCTAATAAGAACCTCAGTAGACATATCGGGTTTGCTTATCGATTTTACTGCTTTTTGAGCTTGTGGCAATTTATAACCTAATGCAAGCAGTGCCGATACGGCATCATCGGCTGCGTTATTAGCTATTGTCGCATCGCTCATTGGCTCTATTACTGCGCTGTCGCTAAATGGCGTAAATAAATCATTACCCCAATCTTTTAATCTGTCTTTCATTTCGAGTACTAAACGCTCGGCTGTTTTTTTACCTACACCGGGTAATTTAACTAGCGACGTTGAGTCTTCGTTATTTACACAGCTTACAAATTGCTTTGCCGACATGCCCGATAAAATAGCTAAGCCAAGTTTTGGCCCAACGCCATTTGCTTTTAATAGCTCTCTAAACAAGGCACGTTCAACTTTATTATTAAAACCAAATAATAGCTGAGCATCTTCACGCACTACAAAGTGGGTGTAAACAATCGCGTTTTCACCAATTTTTGGTAAATCGTAAAAACAGGTCATTGGCATTTGTACTTCGTAACCGACACCACTTACTTCGAGTAATATTTCTGGTGGCTGTTTTTCGACTAAAATACCATTTAAGCGGCCTATCATAGTTATTTCCTTAAACGTCCTCTAACGGTTTTGCTTGCGCTACCCGCTAGTTTAATTAAATTTTGTTCTGAGTGAGCGTGGCAAATCGCAATAGCGAGTGCATCAGCTGCATCGGCCTGTGGCGTACCTGGTAGTTTTAAAATATTTTTTACCATGTGTTGCACTTGAGTTTTATCAGCGCCACCGTTGCCTACTACTGCTTGCTTAATTTGCCTAGCTGAGTATTCAAATACGGGTAAGTCGGCCATTGCAGCGCCAACAATCGCCGCGCCTCTAGCTTGGCCTAGTTTTAAAGCTGAATCGGGGTTATGCGCCATAAATACTTTTTCAATGGCAAAAGTTTCTGGCGAAAACTGTTCAATAAGCTGTGTAATGCCTTGATAGATCATTTTAAGCCTAACCGGAAAAGGATGATCGGCTAACTTAATACAACCACTGCCTAAGTATGTAAATTTAGAACCTTGGTGGGCAACAACGCCATATCCGGTCAAACGTGAACCAGGATCGATCCCTAAAATAATGGCCAAACAGCACTCCATTGTTATTATTTTTAAATTACGCTAATAATGCCAGAGCACTGTATAAATTACCAGTACAAAGAAAAACAAAAATGCCCACGTGTTAGGTGGGCATTTGAAGGAGCATGTTAGTTTAAGCTTACCCTAGGGCACGCACTAATCCTTGGGTATTTTGTTTAAGTGTTCGGGCAATCATTAAATAGCCTAAACCAGCCACAAATACACCGCCAGCTACAGGACCAATAATCCATATATGCGGGTGTAACTTACCTGCTAAATCAAACATTTGTTGCTGCACAATTAAAAGTGCTATATCACTAAAAAATGCAGCAACTAAGCCAGCTAAACCGCCGAGTAATAAAAACTCGTACAAGGTCGCGTTTTTAATTAATCGACTTTTAGCGCCAAGCGTTCGCAGTATTACAATTTCTTGCATACGCTCACCTAAACTAGCTTGCACTTGCGATATAAGTACAAGCGCGCCACACAGCACAACAATTGCAAGTACAAAGCCAATGGCGAGTGATACTTGCGAAATAGTTGTTTGTATTTGCTTAACAAAGTTATCAATATCAATCGCTGTAATAGTAGGGTAAGTACGCAATAACTGGCTAAAGTCACGCTTTTGATCTGGGTTTATACGTACCGACGAAATATACGTCGCCGGAAAATCTGCAAGTACATCTGGGCTTAAAATAATAAAAAAGTTAGGTTTAAGCGTGGCCCAATTAACTTTGCGCACACTGGTGATTTTAGCATCGAACGACTGCGAACCAATTAAAAATGTGAGCGTATCGCCTATCTCAACATCTAAACGCTCAAGCATCGACTCCTCTACTGAGGCTTCAGCCATCGCATTTTCACCAAACCACGTGCCTTGTGTTACTTCATTTTGGTCAGGCACATCTTTAAGCCATGTAAGGTTTAGCTCGCGGCCAATACCTGCACGTGCTTCTTCGTCTTTTTTCTCGTTGTCTTGCAGCGATACAGAACGTGCTACCAACTCGCCGTTTACCGCATTTACGCGTCCACGAATAGTGGGATAAAACTCTGATACCTGAATATCTTTTTGTGCTAAATACTCATTAATTGGCTCAAGCTCATTTTGCGTAATATTAACTAAAAACGCATTAGGCGCATCGGCAGGAAGTTGCGACTGCCAATCAGATATCATGTCGTTTTTAAGTACCACTAAAAACAGCAGTAATTTAATCGCTAATGAAAAACTAATTAACTGTACCGCGTTCACATTTGCACGCTTTTGAATAGATGCAATTGCAAGCGACCAACTGTTACCTGGCTTAAGCCCTAATTTTCGACCGCCACCAAATATTAATTTAGATATCAAAAACAACACACCAATTAGCGCAAGCGTTGAGGCAAACAAAATAAGCGTTATTTTTATGTTGTTACTAAATAACCACATTAATAAAAACACAGTTAGCGCACTCATGCCTAAATGCACACGACTTACTGCCAACTTGTCACCTAAGTTACGGCGCAGCACTCTAAGCGGTGGAATATCAAATAAATCAAATAACGGTTTAATAGAAAACATAACAGCACAAATTACGCCAGTGCTTATAGCCACCAGCCAAGGTTTAAAGCCACCTAAAGGTAGCTCTGTGCCCATACTTTTTGATAAGTAACTTGTTGCTATTTCTTGCAAGCCATAACCAATTAACAGCCCAATACTTACCGCCATTGCACATACAAGCAATAAATGGAGCATGTATATTTTGCGGATCATTGAACGGCTACCGCCTAGCGTTTTCATCATCGCTACTGGGTCGTATTGTCGTTCACAATAACGTTTTGCTGAAACGGCTATAGCCACTGCGGCTAAAATAATACCTAATAGGCCGGCAAGTAATAAAAAGCTCTCTGCACGGTTTAAACTATTTGAAATAGGTGATTGACGGTCTTTAACGCCGTACCATTGTTGGTTTTCTTTCATTTGTGGTTTAAGCCACTCGTAAAAGCTATTTATATCGGCCTCACTACCTGCATAAAGTTGGCGATAATAAACACGACTACCTGGCTGCACAACTTCGGTTTTTGCCACATCGTCAATATTAATAAGCACGCGGCGGCTGCTCGAAAATACATTAAATGGCGCATCGGGCTCTTCTACAATCACTTTTGAAACATTAAATAATGCAGCGCCAAGCTCTACTTGCGCGCCTATATCAATATTTAAACTGTAAAATACTGATTCACTTAGCCACACATTACCAGGCGTTGGTCCGCTATTAGCAACCTTAGTTTCACCTGTTAAGGTATCTTTAACTTTTAACTGCCCTTTTAACGGGTACGCATTAGATGCCGCTTTTACTGAGCTAAACTGCATTTCATCATCGGCAAACAACATAGTGTCGAAGTACACCATTTGCGCCGTTTTTAAATTTTGGCTCTGTGCTCTAGTAATAAAAGCAGTGTCGAGAACATGATCGCTTGCAAGTACACGGTCTGCTGCAATAAAAGCACTGCTTTTTTGCGCAATACTTTGCCCTATTCGCTCAGTAACCATAGACAGTGTAAGCACGGTTAAAACAGCAAGGGCGATAGCTGCGCTTATAACTGTTAGCTCACCACGGCGAAATTCTCGCGAAAATAACTTAAGCGCTAACTTAACCCACATTAGCAACGTCCTCTACTTGGCTTTTTACCAGTAAGCCCGCTTCTATTTGAATAATGTGCTCACATTTTTGTGCAAGCCCTTCATCGTGAGTAACCAAAATAAGCGTAGTGCCGTGTTGCGTGTTTAAATCAAATAATAAGGATTCAATCATTTTACCGTTTTTGCTGTCTAAATTAGCCGAAGGCTCATCAGCAAATAGTATTTTAGGTGTACCAATAAATGCTCGCGCAATAGCAACACGCTGTTGTTCACCGCCAGAGAGTTGCGACGGGTAATGATCAATTCGATGGCTCAAGCCTACTTTTTCAAGTAATGCAATTGCTTGCTCTTTTGCATCACTTTCACCAGCAAGCTCTGCTGGCAGCATAACGTTTTCTAATGCAGTTAAGCTTTGTACTAACATGAACGATTGAAACACAAATCCAATTTTAGCCGCGCGCAGTGCAGCACGCTCTTCTTCATCTAAATTGTGTAATGGCTCGCCATCTAAAAATATTTCGCCGCTGCTTGCGGTATCCAGCCCTGCTAATAAACTGAGTAACGTTGATTTACCAGAGCCCGACGTGCCAACAATAGCAACAGACTCGCCATGCTTGACATTAAAGCTGATGTCGCTGAGGATGGGCAGCTCACCTTCAAAGGTAGAGACTACTTTAGACAAACCATTAACCTGAATTATATTTAATTGAGAAAGCGCTGACATATGACTCATTCAATCCTTCGTTTAGTATTCATTTTATTTTTAGTTATCAAACCGCTGAGCGCAGCAGCCGACAACACGATTTTAATACTCGGTGACAGTTTAAGCGCAGCCTACGGACTTCAACAAGAAGAAGGCTGGGTAAAATTGTTACAAGATAAATACGATGACGAACAAGCCGACATTGAACTTATCAACGCCAGTATTAGTGGCGAAACATCTGGTGGAGCCCTACGCCGTTTAGATGCATTGCTTGAGCAATACGAACCCACTCATGTACTAATAGAGCTTGGCGCTAACGACGGTTTACGTGGTTTTCCAGTTAAAAAAATGCAAGCTAACTTAACGTCTCTTATTCAAAAAAGCCAAGCAACTAATGCGATGACCGCCTTAATGGAGATTTACATTCCCCCTAATTACGGTCCGCGTTATAGCAAAATGTTTACAGACACTTTTTCGCGCGTTAGCGAAGAAACAAATGCGCATTTAATGAACTTTTTTATGCTAGATATTGCCAGCCAATCTGATCTAATGCAAAACGATAGTTTACACCCTAACAAAAAAGCCCAACCATTAATACGAGATGAGATGTATGACTCGATCAAAAAGTGGTTAAATAAAGACTAGCCAATTAATACACCGCAAGAGTGCCTTTTTAGGTCTCTTGCGTAATAAACACCCAAACAAACAATCGCTTATTGATTTTTAAAAAAATACACGTACTATTGCATACAAATCGGTATGTGGCGCAGCTTGGTAGCGCACTGTCATGGGGTGGCAGGGGTCGAGAGTTCGAATCTCTCCATACCGACCAATTAATTCCTCTTTATTTCAAATTGTTATAAATTAAACTCTCTTCTTTATCGCACAATTAAATTAGTGCTTTTAAATATATATCGCACATTTATCGCACAACACATACCTTAAATTATTTTATACTTTTAAGGTATAAAAGGGGGGGATATATAGGAAGACAGCTAATGGCCCCCTTATAAACCAGCTTTATCATTATTTTAAAAAATAAACACATTTAACTTGTCTCCATGTTTTTCAAATTGTAATTTTAATCTAAAAGTACATTAGAGAATGTTATGCACATCAATCAAAAAAGAAAAACCACTTCACACTTATTATTTGATGAAATTATTTGTGCAATTGTGTTTGGCTCAATACCCTGTCTTTTAGTACTACAATTTTCAGGTGTAGAAGGCCTAGTTAGCTTTTTCGAAGGGATTACTCCCCCTGACTATCTAATATACTACTTTCTTCTACTGACTATTTTGCATAGTGTTGTTTGGGCTATTTCTAAATACAGCTTGTCTTTATCCGATTCTACTAGAACGTTTAAATACAGATTACATGCACTTTCATATCAAGTTGGTTTTAATCTAGTAGGTTTTTATCGAGCTATAGCAGGTTCACTCCCTTTCATTGCAATACCTATATTAATTTATGATTCGACAAGAGATAGCACCCTTAAAGCTATATTTATGCTTTTATTTTCAATTGCTAGTTTACTAGTCGCCTACTGGCTAACATATTGGCAGCAAAAGACCGCACCAAGAATTAAAGAGTTTTGATTTATGCTTAAGCGAACAAAAAGTTTGAAACTTAAGGCAACAACTAACTTGAAAAATGCCGGACACCTGTGAATTGGAAATTAAAAGAAGATAGGCAGCTTTGAGTGGTTGAACTCACAGCACTTAGCTGAACTTCGCCAAAGAGCTACAAGCAAACATTGAGTTAATCGATTTTAATAATTAGCTTTTAACTAAATTTAAATAAACTTTAAAGCTGGTAGTTTGATTATTTGAACTGACCTCTATATCTCCACCGTTTGCTTGCGCTAGAGCTTTAACTATTGCAAGCCCTAAACCTGCTCCGTCGCTGTGTCGTTGCCGCGACTTATCAGGTCGATAAAAGCGGTCAAATAAATAAGGTAAATGCTCAGAAGGTATTCTCTCCCCTGTATTAATCACTGAAATGCATATTTTTTCAGCGGTGGTCATTTCACTGTTTACAGTGATTGATGAGCCTTTTGGGGCGTATCTAATTGCATTGGATAGTAAGTTTGATAATAATTGGCGAAAGTGTAATTTGTCACAATAAAAACAAAGGTTTTGACCTTTTTTATTAAATGCAATCAATGAGTCTTCAGCCAAAGCGTCAAAATACTCAAATAACACTTCAATTTCATCATGGCTTTTTAGAGTGTTTTGAACGGGTTTAATTAGCCCATTTTGAGTTTTTGCGAGCCAAAGCATATCACTAACCATTTTAGTTAATCGCTCAAGTTCTTCTAAGTTAGAAAACAATAATTCTTGATACTCTTCCAACTGCCTTTTTTTAGATAATCCAACCTGTGTTTGAGTAATTATATTTGTTAGTGGAGTTCGTAGTTCATGAGCAATATCACTAGAAAAATTTGATAAGCGAATAAATTCACCCTGGAGCCTGTCGAGCATTGAGTTAAACGACTGCACCATATTAACAAGCTCAATAGGCACTTTATTTTCATCGAGCCTTACATCCATTTTATTAGTTTGGATATCGTGTATTTTCTGACTTAAACCTCGTAAAGGGTTTAATCCTTGATGTATAGCAAACCAAGCCACCAATAAAATGAGTACCGCTGAGCCAAACATAATGGCCCAAAGGCTTTGCTGAAATTGATTGAGAAAGTGTAAATGAAAGCTCATGTCTATCGCTGTAGTAATTTTGTATTGCTGTTGCCCAGTACTTAAATTACTCACCAGAGCTCGGTAGGTGTGGGTATCATTTTGCCATGAGGTAATGTTGTTACGGTTAAAGCCAGTTGAAGCCTTAGCACTCATTACAAAATCACTAAAATCTCGTTCAGAGCTTTGAAAAATGAGATCTCCTTTTGCGGTATTTACCTGATAGTAAACACCGTGATGACCCGCTACAGCGTTAGATAATTCATTTTTAAGTTTCAGGTTTGATTTATAGTGTTGTGTTAAAACTAATTCAATAGATTGATTAATAACATGCAGTTCACTACTATCTTGCTGGAAAAAATGATGTTTTATCGAACTATTTATTAAGGTGGCAACTAAAGTTAAGCACGCAATAACGGTTACAGCCACAAACAACACAACACGCATCGTAAGTGATAAAGGCCGTGACTTAATAGCCATCAGTTTCAACCTCTAATTTATAGCCCATACCACGAACTGTATGAATTAATTTAACAGTAAAGTCATCATCAACTTTTGCTCTTAGCCTACGAATGGCAACATCAATCACATTGGTGTCGCTATCAAAATTCATATCCCATACTTGAGAAGCAATTAACGAACGTGGCAGTACTTCACCTTCGCGCCGTAACAATAGTTCAAGTAAGCTAAACTCTTTATTACTCAATAAAATACGCTTGCCTGCACGTTGTATTTTTCGCTTTGGAATATCCATTTCTAAATCAGCAACTATCAGTATATCGTCAACTGTTTGTACTGCACCACGGCGAATAAGAGTGCGTACTCTTGCTAAAACTTCAGCAAAAGCAAAAGGCTTTATTAAATAGTCATCAGCACCAAGTTCGAGCCCCTTTACTCTATCGTCTATGCTATCGCGAGCAGATAAAAATAGTACTGGGGTTTTGTTATCTGCTTCACGTAGCGACTGTAAAATTTTCCAACCGGATACGTCAGGTAACATGACATCAAGTATTATTACATCAAATAATTCGGTCATTGCTAGGTGATGACCGTCAAGACCATTGCGCGCCAAAGAAACCTGAAAACCAGCTTCACTTAGTCCCTGTTTTAAATAATCTCCCGTTTTTGCTTCATCTTCAACAACTAATAAGCGCATACAATTCCTTCATTAAAGTCCTAACAACTACCTCTGCAAATATTATGCAGTATCTGTCACTACAGCAACATGACACCAAGATTACAACTTTGTAATGTTCGCGTCATGTTGAAGACAGGTCTATTTTCTATACTCAATACATATTCTGCTATGAAGGAGTAAGGAAATGGGGTTTAAAAAGTCATCACAACAGGTTAGCACACCACGAAGACGATTTGTTCAAGGCTTAATTGCAGGAGGTGTACTTGCTGCTTTTCCGAGTGTATTACATGCTGCATCATCTTTAGTAGCAGGAACAATAACAGGCACTGTACCCGAACTTAGCGGCGAAGTAATTGATCTGGTTATAGATGAATCGCCGGTTAACTTTACTGGCGTAGTACGTATGGCGACAACTATCAATGGATCTATACCCGCTCCTACCTTGCGCCTCAAAGAAGGCGATGACGTTACTATTAGAGTAACAAATAAGTTATCAGTACCGAGTTCAATTCATTGGCATGGCATTATTTTACCGTATCAAATGGATGGCGTACCAGGTATCAGCTTTAAAGGCATTATGCCGGGCGAAACCTTTGTTTATAAATTTAAACTGCAACAAAGCGGTACATATTGGTATCACTCACATAGCGGCTTTCAAGAAATGACAGGCATGTACGGTGCATTAATTATTGAACCGCGAGAAAACGATATTATTAGTGCAAATAACGAGCATGTTATTCAATTATCTGATTGGACTGATGATGACCCAATGGCGCTGTTCCGTAAATTAAAAGTACAGAGTGATGTATTTAACTTCAATCAACCCACTGTCCCAGAGTTTTTCGATGACGTTTCAAGCAGCAGTATTTCAAATGCTCTACAGCGCCGAAAAATGTGGAATCAGATGCGAATGAATCCTACAGATTTAGCTGATTTATCTGCATCAGCAATGACTTTTTTAATGAACGGTAGTACTCCAATGGCAAACTGGCGTGGATTATTTAAAGTCGGTGAAAAGCTTAGGTTAAGGTTTATTAATGGCTCTAGTAATAGCTTTTTTGACGTGCGTATCCCCGAGTTAAAACTAACGGTTGTACAAGCAGATGGGCAAAACGTTGAACCAGTGACAGTTGATGAATTTAGATTCGGCCCTGGTGAAACCTACGACGTAATTGTTGAGCCTAAAAATGATGCCTATACGATTTTTGCTCAAAGTATGGATCGCTCTGGTTACGCAAAAGGAACTTTATCAAGCTCGCCTAATATTGATGCGCCAGTACCTGCACTTGACCCTGTTGAATGGTTAACGATGACCGATATGATGGGCAATATGACCCACGGCGGTGAGCATTCTGCAATGGCTGGTATGGCAGGCATGTCAGATATGAACTCTAAAGAAATGGATCATAGCGCTATGGGGCACGGTGCAATGGCGATGGATCATAGCAAACATGGTATGTCTGAAAACCCATTAGCGGTTGCCAGCTCTAAAGTGCGTCATGCAAAAACGGAGTATGGAGCTTCAGTTGATATGCGCGTTGATATGCCGAGAACAAATCTTGATGATCCTGGTATTGGTTTACGTAAAAATGGTCGTCGTGTTTTAACACTTGCAGATTTACACTCACTTGAAGGGATCACTAACCAGCAAGAGCCAGAAGCTGAAATTGAGCTGCATTTAACCGGAAACATGGAGCGTTATAGCTGGTCATTTGATGGCTTAGAATTTGGTAAAAGCACGCCAGTGCATATGAAGCATAACCAACGTTTAAGAGTTATTTTACAAAACGATACCATGATGACGCACCCTATGCATTTGCATGGTATGTGGAGTGATTTAGAAAACGAGCAAGGTGATGTGCAAGTGCGACGTCATACGATACCTGTTCAACCCGCACAAAGAATCAGCTTTTTAACCACCCCTCACGATGTAGGCCGCTGGGCTTGGCATTGCCATTTATTATTCCATATGGATGCCGGTATGTTTAGAGAGGTAGTCGTATCATGAAACAATTAAAACTATCTAAATCATTAGGTTTATTAATGTTAACAGGGGCTTCATTAATTAGTTTCCCTTTATTAGCGCAAAGTGAAATGGCACAAATGAATAGCGCTAAGATGCAACCACAAGGAGGAAGTGCACCTAAAGATGCAAGAGACCCCCATGCTTACTCTGCGGGAACAACTTTAACAGAAGGCCCATATGCGCTTGAGGGCAATGAGCGATTAACACTCGCTGATGAGCATCCATTTTACGCATTACTAGGCGATCGTCTTGAATATAACGAGCAAGCAAACGCAGGTGTATTTGACTTACAAGCATGGTACGGCACTACCTTTGATCGATTGGTAATTAAAACCGAGGGTGATTTCAGCGAAGGAAGTATTGAAGAAAACCAAACCGATATTTTATGGGGTCACGCCGTATCAGCATATTGGGATACTCAAGCAGGTGTTCGTCTTGATTACAATAAAGAAGGTGAAAATCGGCAATGGTTGGCTTTTGGCTTACAAGGTTTAGCCCCTTATTGGTTTGAACTTGATATGACAGCATACGTAGGTGAGCGAGGCAATACCGCATTTACGTTAGAGGCAGAGTACGAACTATTACTCACGCAAAAGCTAATTATACAACCGCGAGCCGAAATTACACTTTATGGCAAAAACGATAAACAAAACGAACTTGGAAGTGGCCTATCAAGCAGCGCGATTGGCTTTAGGGTTCGTTATGAATTTACACGCCAGTTTGCGCCCTATATTGGCGTTGAATGGAGCAATAAATTTGGCAATACCGCCGACTATGCCACATCAAGTGGACAAAGTAGCAACAACACCGCATTTGTTGCGGGTATTAAATTTTGGTTTTAATCATTTTAAATAAGAGGTAATTATGAAGTTTTTTAATTCTGCAGTAGCTATTTTAGGTTTAGTACTTACATTTTCCGCATCAGCGCATATATCACTCAAGCAATCAACACCTGCGCAAGAAGCCATGTTAATGAAAAGCCCAGAGCAACTTTCGTTAACTTTTGGTGGTGAAGTAAGGCTAGCAAAAGTCATCATCAAAGATGAAAAAAATAAATCAATAAACTTTGATTTCAAACCAAGCTCTACCCCAAGCACAGACTTTAGTTGGTCATTGCCGAGCTTAGTCCAAGGCACTTACACGGTTAAATGGACAGCACTGGGTGGTGATGGACATAAAATGACCGACACGTTTAGATTTATGGTACACAAAAGTAAATCGCATAAGATGATGCAAGAACAATCTAATACCCACAGCAAACATAATCATTAAGTAGCAACATAATGCAATTAAGTGAATGGTCAGTACTCTTACTATTATTAAAACTAGCAAGCTATATCGCAATTGCAGGGCTTGCGGGCACTTTATTAATGCGCTTTATGTGTGGCAACAGCAATGTTGCAGGGCATCACTTAATTAGCTTTTATCAGTTCTTAAAACGTTGGCAAATTACGTGTGTAGTTACAGGTAGTATTGCTGCACTTTTACAAGTACCAATAGAAGCTGGAGCAATGGCTGAATCAGGCTTTATGGGAATGTTTGACCCCTTTATGCTTGAAATTGTTTGGCAATCAGTCATAGGTGACCAAGCAACGTTTAGAATACCAGCGCTTATTATTGCTCTAATTAGCGCATGTATGTGGAGTGTGGAATCAGATGATAACGTAGCAGGTTATAAAAACGGTGCCGTTATACTAATCATGCTTGGGTTTATCGCTTATAGCTTCACTTTTACTGGGCACAGTGCAAATGAAAATGGGTTAGTGAAAAGTATTTTAACCTTTCACCTTATTGCCATTGCGAGCTGGTTAGGGTCATTGTGGCCGCTTTACAAAAGCTGCACTTTACTACCTACCAGTGAAGTAAAGCGGTTAATGCATTACTTTGGTCAACTCGCTATTGTTATTGTATTTGTACTACTTATTTCGGGCTTAACTCTGCTCCTGCAGTACCTAGAGTCATTTTCTGCATTGTTTACATCAAATTATGGGCAACTAATTTTATTAAAGCTGTTACTCGTCAGCGCGATGCTGTTACTAGGTGCATGGCATAAGCTTTTTTTAGTCCCGCAAATCACTCAACAACACCATATAAGTATATTAAAACGCTCGATCACTGTTGAAATAGTAATTGCCCTATTTGTACTTATTACAACAAGTGTATTTACCACACTTGTTGGTCCGCCTATTTAACGATTAATAAAAAAGGAAAATGTATGTTAATTAAATCCTCTCATTTAAAAATTCTATTGCTACTAATTTTTAGCGCTGTTAGTTCTTTTGCTGTGAACGCACACACCCATGAAGAGCACACAAAAAAAGGCTGGGTCTTTGTTAATGTTGATAGCGAAGCTGCAAAGGCAGTTAGCTTATTTCATGCATCCCTAAAACAAGGCGATGCCAAAGTTGCCCGTAAATTACTGGCCGACGATGTCGTCATTTTTGAAGGCGGAATTGTTGAGCGTTCTGCAGATGAATACGCGAACCATCATATGATAGCGGATATGAAATTCTTAAGTGCAGTTGATAGTGAACTGCTAGAGCATCAAGTTCACACAAATGGAGACATAGCTTACTCAATTTCAAGAAGTAAAACTCAAGGAAAGTATAAAGGGAAAGATATTAAGTCTACGGGAATGGAATCAATCACATTAAAAAACACCGATAAAGGTTGGAAAATCACTCATATTCACTGGTCTAATTAAGGAGTTAACAATGCGAGTAATCTACATTACCTCAGCGTTTTTTTTATCATTAACTATGTCATTTTCGGCAATGAGTATCGAAAAACAGCATAAAACATCAATAATCTATGAAAACTCAGAAAAACCTGAAATTGAGCTTACCGTTTATAAAAGTAAAAATTGTGGATGTTGTAATAAGTGGATTGCTCATTTGAGTGAAAACAATATTCAAACAAAAGCAATTAACGTTAATGACATGGAGTCGATTAAATCTCAGTATCAAATAAAACCTAATATGCGCTCATGCCATACAGCCGTGTCAGCCGATGGATTTGTATTTGAAGGTCATGTTCCCGCTAAACATATAAAACAGTTTTTATCTGGGCAACACGCTCCGCACATTACAGGCTTAAGTGTACCAGCCATGCCTATTGGCACTCCCGGAATGGAAATGGAGGGTATATTTCACAAATATAATATTGAACTACTCACTGACAACTCAAATGAAGAAACCTACAGATACATAAGTAAATCCAGCGAGCAATTTTAGCCTAACGGCATAATTCTTAAGTTAATTGTTAAATACCCATTTTACACAACAGGAAACACTGATTTGTGAGCTTGATAGTGTAAAAATTACTCATATGTAAAAACACAATACAAAACTTTTAAGGAGCAATACAATGTCACACTATTCAAAATTTTTTTTAATGATAGCAACATCCACAATAACCATGTTTGTATTGATGTATTTGAACACCTACCAACTTAGTCATGTTTATTTTAGTGAAACTCGTACTTATATGGCGCTTTATATGGGAGCCACAATGGCATTGATAATGCTACTTTTCATGCTCAATATGTATAAAGATAAAAAGAAAAATATAACAGTACTCATTGCTAGTGTTGCCGTATTTGTGGGAAGTTTATTTTTAGTTCGCTCACAAGCGACTGTTGATGATAGCTCATGGATGTCGGCGATGATCCCACATCATTCAATTGCCATACTCACCAGTGACAGGGCAAAAATCAAAGATAAACGCGTTCAAAAGCTAGCTACAAATATAATTGAAGCCCAAGAGCGAGAAATAAAAGAAATGCAATGGCTCCTAAAAGATATAGAGCAAAACGGCATTGCACAAACCAATGCTCAAGCACAATTAAGAGCTGTTCCAGATTTCAATTCAAATAAATAAACCGCATAACATAAGGAGTAAAGCATGAGTAAATCAGCCCAACTTTTTAGAATGGCAACAGATGAGCATATTTGTCCGTTTGGTTTAAAATCAAAAGACCTACTAGAGCGAGAGGGATATACAGTTGATGATCAGCTTTTAACTTCTCGAGAGCAAACAGATGAATTTAAAAAACAACACAGTGTAGAAACTACACCTCAAACATTTATTGATAATAAACGTATAGGTGGCTACGACGATTTACGTGATTACTTTAATAAGCCACAAGCAGCCCAAGAAGGTACAACTTACACGCCCGTGATTGCGATTTTTTCGGTTAGTTTTTTGCTTAGTGTGGCATTTAGTTTTGCATCGGATAATAGCTTATTATCAATGCAAACCGCTGAACTGTTTGTAGCCCTAACAATGGCAGTGTTAGCAATACAAAAGCTTCAAGACTTATTTAGCTTTACTAATTCATTTATAACCTATGACTTAGTCGCTATGAAAGTAGTCAGGTACGCTTATGTTTACCCATTTTTAGAAGCATTTGTTGGCATTGGAATGATAGCCGGATTACCAGCCTATATTATTGCCCCTATTTCATTATTCATAGGTGGGGTTGGTGCTGTTTCAGTGATAAAAGCAGTCTATATAGATAAACGAGAGTTAAAATGTGCCTGTGTAGGCGGTGACAGTAACGTACCACTAGGGTTTATCTCCCTAACAGAAAACTTATTTATGATAGCTGCCGGTATTTGGATGTTTGTTAGGTAAATAACAGCTTTAATTTAAAAATATGATGACGAGCTTATTTATAGCACGAACCAGACTCAGTAGTTGAGTCTGGTTCTGCCTGAACTTAAAACGCCATCAATTTGCTCTGGCTTCTCTAAGGTATCTTGAAGTTACAATGAGACTAAAGTTTTTTATTAATTGCATGATTTAAAAAAGCACTAGCCCTCTAACTTTATTAAATAGATCTAATCTAAATTTGATTCCAGGATTCTTTTGGCAATAAATTTTGTGAAATTTTTTCTAGTCCGCTTAGAGCGAATAGCGGTCATTGTGATTGGCTAAATATAATAGTTAATTAGTCAAATTGCTGTTTGCTCACATATACAAGTAAACGTGGTACGAGTAGACATTTACGCGGCTCGCGTACCGTCAAATTGTTACCCCCCTCATTACCTCCACAAACCGATATAATGAGGTAAATATATCAATTAGAAGAAAAACAATTTTAATTGGCGAGTTTAGTGTACTCCAGTTTTTTATTGATCTTTAAGCTTAGCACGCTACAAAGCGGTGCGGGGATGAGTGATAGCCAGCCAGGTATTGAGGCGCTAGTTACATTAAGTTGTTCGAGGCGGAGGGTGGACTATATTTATTTAGTCAAGACGATTGAGGCATCTACTTAATAATTGGCTATAAAAAACATCTTATTCTTTTTTATTGACTACAATGAAGCAGCAAAGGGAAATATATAATAATCGAGAGTATTCAATATTATGTGATTCTCCTTCTTTAGAAATCAGCTTGAAAGGAGCAATTTATGCGTTTATTTTCACTTTTTATTGTCATAACCGGTTCTATAGTGACCTCATTTATTGCCATTATTTTTCTTTTAACATTCCTATCGGATGATACTCAAAGGAGTAGCTTTAGCCATACAATTTACCTAGATGAAGAAAGTGGGAAGATGTATTTTCCTGTAGTAAATAAACTAATGCGTAATTTAAATGAAATATTTAATGTGGACTATACAGCAGATGATTTAAGCAATGAGTATAAGCAAAAACTACTCGAATGCTTTTTCTATATGAAGTGGCATAGTTAATTTGGCCACCTACTTAGAGATGTTATTATGCATCTCATCAAACGTTAGGTGATACAAATGACAAAGAAAAAACGTCCAAATTATAGTGCTGAATTCCGATTAGAAACTGCTCAGTTAGTTGTTGATAATGGTTACACCCACGAAGATGCAGCTAAAGCAATGGGAGTTGGTTATTCAACCATTAGCAAGTGGGTAAAACAGCTCAAAGAAGAACGTAAAGGGGTCCAACCCAAAGCAGCACCGATGACCGCTGAGCAAATTGAAATACGAGCACTTAAAAAAACAATAGAACGTATTGAATTAGAAAAGGATATTTTAAAAAAGGCTACTGCTCTGTTGATGTCAGACTCCCTGAACAATTCTTATTAATTGAGAAACTCAATCAGAGCAATAGAAACAAGTACCCAATTAGTAAGTTATGCGATGTATTTGAAGTACACCGTAGCAGTTATAAATATTGGGTAAACAGGGATAACAATTTAAGCTCATCAGAAATAAAATTAAGAGCTGATGTTAAACACTTTCATGCACTTAGTGGTGGCTCTGCGGGTGCAAGAAGCATTGCAGACATGATAACCAATGAGGGATATTCATTAAGTCGTTATCGTGCAGGAAGCCTAATGAATGAGCTGAAACTCGTTAGTTGCCAGGTACCTAAGCATAACTATAAAAAGGCGAATAAAGATCATCTAGCCATCCCAAATATACTCAAACGTCAGTTCGCTGTTGTTGAACCTAATACTTATTGGTGTGGAGATGTGACGTACATTTGGACGGGTAATCGTTGGTCTTACCTTGCTGTTGTCCTTGATTTGTTTTCGAGAAAAGTTATTGGCTGGGCGCTCTCAAATTCACCTGATAGCGAGTTAACGATGCAAGCATTAATGATGGCATATGAGAGCAGAGGAAAACCTAAAGGGGTCATATTTCATTCAGACCAAGGAACGCATTACACCAGTAGAAAGTTTAGGCAACGACTGTGGCGTTATCAAATAACACAAAGCATGAGCCGTCGTGGTAATTGTTGGGATAATGCGCCAATGGAGCGTTTTTTTAGAAGCTTGAAAACGGAATGGATACCAACGATAGGATATAAGAATTTCAATGAAGCTAAGCATGCGATAATTAATTACATTATGGATTATTACAACCCGACGAGACCACATACGTACAACGGAGGGTTAAGTCCAAATGAATCAGAAGGAAGATATGAGTTAAGCTACAAAACTGTGGCCAATATTACTTGACCACTTCATAGCTTGGATGCGGGCATTGTCTAGAAGCGTATGGGTCACACATTAAGAATCTTCAATGTCTGCTAGTTGGCACAAAGCGGTCGGGGAAACTAGTCCAGAAAGTTCTAAGCTGTATTGCCACTGTTGCATATTTTGCTGTTTAATTTCAATCTAAGTGCCCTGTCACATTATGTTATCCAATATCTTTTAACTGTTCTTAAACTAAGATTGGTAAAAAGTGCAACAGCCTGTTGAGTTGGTCTGTTGCCCGTTTCTTTGGTTATTTTTTTAACAGCTTTTTTAACAAGCTGCTGCGAATTACTTCGCTTTTTAATCGCAGTGTCTGTAGCTGCTTTTTTCTGCCTCTCCTTAATTTCATCGCTTGATAACTTCACTTTTGACTTAATATTTAAATATTCAGGGCAAAAGCCGAACAAGTCTTCCAGGTAATCAGCTAGAGTCTCTTTTCTGTACTTATAGTGTGTTGTTTTTGCTGTTCTAGTTAAACTAACAAGCTCTTCTAATGATAAACCAATTAGCTCATCATTTATTTTTGTTAGCTTTTCAAATGCGGTGTTTTTATTCAGGTGTTGAAACGCAACAAACAGGATAAACGCTGTTTTATCTCGCTTACCCTTCGGCACCCCACCCTTCTTATAAAAATGGTTTTGAATACTGTTAATACATTTTAGCCACCATTCTTTAATGCTATGACCGTAGCGTTGGTGATCTGGTTGCTTTGGTTGCTTTGCTATCTTATTTCTGGGGCTTGAAGCTAAACTAGTTTGGAATTCTAGCTGCGATTTCTCTATATTCTTACGTAAATGACATAGATCTAAACACATCAACAGTTCATCAAATGTATATTTAGTACCAGAGCCAAAATACCTGGCATGCAATCCTGTTCTACTGTGAACAGACCCTGGGACACGCAAAAAACCGCTAATTCTTTTTGTAGCCATAAGATCTACATGCCAAAAACTATCTGACTTTCCAAAACTCTCAATTAGACTTTTAGTAATTTGTTGCCATATCAACTTGTTAATTGCGACTGCATCTACAGGATTGTAAATCCAATAAAGATGTATTCCACCTGAGCCAGAAAGGACATAGCCTGTTGGTGGTGGTAGCTTGCTCAGTTTTAACCTATTGAATACTTCAGGAACAATTTTAGCCTCTGTCCTTCTAACATCAAATGGATCACATTTATCATTAAGATCAATTTCAATCCAATTCGCTGATAGTAGAGCTAGGTTGCTCTCCCTAGGCCAACTAAAAAATTCGTTTGGAGTGTAATAGCAGTCTACTGATTCACTTGTACTATATAATACTCCTCGAACAAACTTACTAGTGTCACGTCTAAAAATTCGAAAATCGGTTAAGCTTTTTGATTTACTGTTCCCAAGTAAATGAATAAATTTTTTAGACTTATGGCATTTACTTAGTAACCCTCGAACATATTTAGGTGTCGTTAATTCAATTAGTGAATAAAACTGACTCGGATAGGCAATAGGATATTCTGGCCACTCAAATTGTGGCCTTGTTTTAAAGGCAAGCATATAATATGAAGATGCAAAGTGCGTTTGGGGTGTCGCCGGTCAAGCAGCCCCTTTCGCCTTCCTTACACCTTCACTCCTTCAAAACGAGCTAGCCATTGCTCAACTGTTTCGCGTTTAAATAGGCGAACTCGACCCAATTTAATAGAAGGTGGTGCTAAACGTTGAACTTGATAAAGGTTGGCATCTTTTCCAGACTCAATAGCCTTGCGCTGGGCGCTCAGACGATTATTAATTGTGCCTGTAGATAGGTGTAAAAGCTCTGACAGCTCTTTTACTGATAAGATCTCTGATGACTGCATATTCGCTCTCCAATACGTAAATTAGAGCAAAGAGATGCCACGTAGCCCTGTGAGCCGTGGACTTGCTAGTGCATATAATTAATATATGCGTACCCTAGTAACCTCTTTTCTACGTATTGAAAGCAGCCCCGAACATTGGGCGCCTGTTTTTATTAACTTTACTATGTTCTGTGGTAAATCTTTTTATCTCTTTGCATTATAAGTAAGCACAATAAGTATGCTTAAGATGAATTTAAATGAGATATAGTGATAAATCAAGTGAACTTGAGGAATAAAATTGCTTTAAGGCTCAGCTAATGAATTACCGAGCGCTGGATTTTCAAACTATCACTGCAATCATCACAAAGCATAAGCATCCACTTAAACACTGATTGAACATGTGCCTCAGGGTAGTAATTATCAAACTTCTTCACTTTTTCTGAACGATTATAAAACGATGAAAAAGACTCTAGTTGTATATCCCAAATCTCTGATTGCTCGTTACTATAATCGTAAAACATGAAGTCTAAGGTAAGTAGCTCACTAAGTACTTGTGCTTCATTAAGCTTACTTAAGTTATCCCTGATTGATAATAACCTATCCCGACTATTATCTTGGCCTTGCAGCCTGATAAACAAAAAATCAATCGCTGGTAAAAATGCATAAACGTTAAAATTAATCATAAAAAACTACGCAGCTTTTCAACTGCGTAGCCTGTATTTTGTGTAAAAACCCACCTAACAATTGCACCTAACAGAGCAACTGTCAAAACTATTTGTAGAACTCACCACGGCTATGCGCGTCTCGCGCTTCTTGCTCTGTGTAGCTATCACCACAATGATCTACATTTCCAGTTCCATCATTGTACTCATCAATGAACTTATCTTGCTCAGACTTATCATCAACATCCAGCAAAATATCAACCGTAACGGCTCCTAAAAACTTAACTGCTTTCCACAACATTTGCTTCACTCGCTTCTATCTAAGTATTCCTTAGTATCGTGAACACATTAAAGCTAAGAAACTCTTAGTTTTCAAGTTAAGAATTGAATATAATGAAAACGAATGATGGTTCACCGTTTCCAAAACGGCTAAAAGAGGCAAGACTAGCAAAAGGACTTTCGCAAAAAAAACTAGGAATACTGGCAGGTATGGATCAGTTCGCGGCGTCGCCTAGAATGAATCAATACGAAAAAGGCGTACACTCACCCGACTTTCAAACAGTGCGCGCGTTAGCTAAAGTATTAGAAGTACCAACAGCTTTTTTTTACTGCGAAGAAGATAATTTAGCCGCTATAATTCTTAATCATAAAACTTATAACGTTAATTGATAACATAAGGCTCTAGGTGTAGAATTAAATGTAGACGATTTATTCGAGGTGGTAATAATGAGTAAAGATAAGAAAAAAATCACAAAAAGTATGATTTTGAGATCTGTTGCTAGTTCAACTGCCATTGAAACTGGCGCAACAGTAAAAACAATAGAAAAAAGGTTAAAAGCAAATAAACTTAAATATGAGTCTCTTTCACTCGCTATTTAATTATACCTCTCACGAGCTTTTCAATGTGTTGGTAATCTCTGTTTACACCCGCTTGAATTGACTTAATGTAAAAATCTTTATACTCATCCCATAAGCTATAATCAAGCGTTCCTTTTCCAGCTTTGCTACACAAAAAATCCATTAACAGACGGCTTACCCTGCCGTTACCCTCACGAAATGGATGAATTAGAATAAACTCAACATGGCTCTGAGCTAAAAATGATACAAGCTCTTCATCGGTCATTTCTGGTAAGTTATTAAATCGAGATAAATACTCATCTTCAAATACACTAATATGCCTTTCAATTTGCAGAGGTTACATAAACTGAAATCCACCTTTGCCCATATCAACGCTTCTTATTTTACCTGCCCACTCGTATACATTACCTAGCCATTGTCTATGCCAATTAGTAACATTTTGAAAAGAAAAAACGTCATCTTCTGGCTCTGGCGTTGTAAATATTTTTTCATATAGTTTAACTAAAAGAATAGCCTCAACATCATCCATCTCTGCTGCATCAACAATCGCTAACTTGTTCGCTAAAACTAGTTTTTCAGACCCTAGTTGATATTGCGCTTCAATAGAATCAGTCTCGTATTTAGTCATTTAATTACGCCTGAAAATGATTAGTGTAAAAGTGCTTAACAACCAATGCAAGTAACCTTGGTGTAATAACTTTGCCAATTTATGTGATTGTTTAATAATTTAAAACCAATTTTAATAGAGGCATCATGAGCAATAGCCTCTCTTTAAACATTGGGGCTTCGCCCCTGTCCCCCGCTATGTCGAAGCCGAAAATCGGCTTACACATAGCGGGGGACAACACATTCATACTCTTATACGCAGGTTTTATTTGCAGATTGAAAAATATTTCTAAAGTGGTAATCTTATTGCTACTGAAGCTCTAACGAGCCAGAAAAAAACAGGCGCTATTCTGCTGCCTTCAACACGTAGTAACGAGGTAAATACTATCTTTTCAAAGGTAGTAACCAACCAAAAACGGCGCACTCCAGCTGCTGACAACACGTAGAAATGAGGTTAATAATCAGGCGAGATCAGTCCGAGCCTTTCGCATATGCGAAAAACAGGGGCGAATAGGCTTAAGTGCCGCTGAGCTTTATTGCCAGTCAATCTTACAACCTTAATACGACTGGAGTCATACCATGAAATTCGATGCCCTAATCGAAGTCCAAAAACTAAAATTTGAAAGTAAGTTAATCGCAGGAAGCCGTAAAAAAACATCTAAGCTTGATAAACATAAATTCGAGCTAATAGAAATTTACAAGCAAGGGTCAAACATTGTCGAGCTTCAGCGCTGGCTAAAGCGTAAAGGTATCAATGCTCATTGGTCAACAATTCAAAGATGGATTAAAAAACATGGCTAAATTTGCGAAACCAAAAACTCAAGCACACAATGTCATAAAAGGGCTTACAAAAAGTAAGCTTATAAAGTCTCTTGGTACAGCCAGAAATTACGAGCAATCACTTAGCACAGTTGCTTCATGGGCTAAAGATATTGGCATAAACGGTATTCAGGCAATGACCATCAAGCAAGCTCTCAATTATTTAGATTACCGTAAGGAAATAGTGGGTCAAAAGTCACTGGATATGGAGCGCCAAGCTATACAAGCAATGATGAGGCTAAACGGCAAACTTAAAGATAAGCAAACCCTCCCCGTTATTAAATCAATTAATCAGCAAATTCTTAAATCACGCGCCTACACCACAGAGCAAGCACAAATAATATGTAAGCACCAAACATCTAAATATTCATTATCAACACAAATAGCACTCTCTTCGGGGCTTCGTGCGCATGAATTATTGACCATAGCCAAAGTTGAAGAACGCAAAGCAGATAAACGGCCAGCTTTTGATTCAAAGTGGTCTGGTAGAAACGGTGTACTATATACAGTGACAGGCAAAGGAGGCTTAACACGCGAAGTCCTAATACCTCACGATTTATCAGCTAAATTAGAACTTCGTAAACTTAAACAACCTGCCACTGTTGTTGATAGAAAAATAAACTACTTACAGCGCTACGATATTGGAGGTGGTAAAAAGTGGTCGGATTCATTTAATAAAGCATCAAATCGTACTCTCTCTTTTTCCAATGGCGCACATGGCCTAAGGCATAGCTACGCACAAGAAAGGCTATTAGAGCTGATACTCAACCAATATCCATATCAAATAGCATTAGAAACCGTTTCGCAAGAAATGGGGCATTTTAGGGCTGAAGTTACTGAGGTATATTTAAGATAATCTTTGGAAGCTGTTGTTTAAAAATGAATTTTCATTATGACATCATTTAATTAATAACGTCTTAATTAAAAACTTATAAGCTGAGTTAATTCGCTCGACTCTAGAATAGTGATCTTTATATATTTGTATTAAATATCATTTGTAAATAAGAATGTTACGATCTTAAATAAAAAATACAAAGAAGCTGATGAAAAAACCATTCCTCCAATTTCATATCTATTTAAATAGAAAAATGATGAACGAGCTTCTACACATCTGTGGTATTCAGAGTCGATAAACTCTACTGCATCGTAGCATATGGCTGTTATCCTTGTTTCTCTATTTTCCTCTTCCTCAATATCAATTGCAATAAGTAGGCGTATTGGTTCATCTGATAACCTTACAATGACGCTGTTACAAATCGAATTCAACTCATTAATTTTACTCTCAATCCGTATTATTCTGTGCTCAACTTTTTGCTCATTAATTTTATAAGGCTTAGAAAACAAGCCAAACGAGAGAGAGACATCATCAGGCTTGGTACATAAACCTAGCAAAGTGTATATTTCATCAATTAAGGTATTTTTGGTACTAGCTAACGAACCTCGCCTTAGTGTATTGAGGTGAATGAGTAATATTAACAGCCAGCCTATTGCGAAAAACATATAACTCAGTCCAACTCTTTTCCTGAAATACGAAACTGTTCTGCTTTTTTAATACGGTCTTCAATTATTATCAATATTGACTCTAAATTATCATGTTTATAAATTAACTTATTATCTAAATCTAATTTAGTAAAACCATCCTTACGGATTAAACCACCAAAAGCCTCATCAAGGAAAGAGCGTCCATACCTATTCCGTCCAGACAAATCGACTATTACTTTATCAAAAGCACGAAGATCTTTAGCTAAGATTTTTGTCCGGAATGCTTCGCCAGAAGTTTCTGGACAAGTAGGACAATCTTTGTTGTAACGACCATAGGGTTTTGGGTGAAAGTCATTAATTAACGTTATTAATTTCTCTGACATATTAAAGGCTCCATTGAATAAGTGTCCCAGGGATCTTAAATTCCGAATGAGAAACACTGTTTTCATTATCTTCTTCACTCTCGCTGTAGCGATAGAAACCATAATTACTTAGCATAAGTAAGAAGCTATTTTCATTTTTAGTGATTAGCCCCTTAATGCTTTTACTACCCTGTCCATGCTGATCTAGGTCTGTAGAAGTAATATCTACATGCATGGCTGCTCTTATCAATTGCTCATCACTTAAAGCTTTCCTTAGAAACTTGATATTTATAATCGCTTTTAGTTTATCTGCTTTAGAATCACTCTCAATCGATTCCTTTGTACACCCAGAGTATTCGCTCGGATAGAGTTGGTTAACTCGAGCTAACATTACCGCATTATTCTCTGATAATGAACTAGGAATACCAATACCTGCATCGTAAATAACAATAAATAAGTTTTCCCCAATTCTATCACAAGTAAACCACCATTTTTTATCTTCATGACTTTCTGTGTCAGGGTAAGCATGCCTACCAACATTCTCGACTGTTTCTTGGATAGCCGAACTTATTTCTTGCTCTTTCTCTGCTGAAGCCCCCTTATAATGATCATCATCTAAGATATAATCGACGATTCGATCACTCAGCTCACTTGCTCTAGAATTATCGCCCATTATAATAGGTAAACTTGGAGCACTATCTATCATTTTCTCTCGTTCTTTTGAACGCAAAAACACACCTGTTTCAATAATAGTTTTATTAACACGCTGAGCTTTCTTTGACCAAATAATACTAATTTTAGTCCTTGCATTATTGATTTCTCTAGCTTGATCTATTATCGAATAAACAACTAAAATCGCAGTAGCCTTTATTACCTTTGTATTTTTAAAAGATAAATAAATACATGCGGGATCTAACAATAAACTTTCACGTAAATTATCAAAGAAACTATGACATAAAATTTCTGAACCTTGAATAAGATCCAAACTCTCAGGAGCATTAATAATCTCACTTCCCCCAAGCTTAAAATTTTTCTTTCTTTCAGAACGTTGATGATCGCGAGATGGGGATAACCTCACCTGTTCTTTGAAATGCATAGCATTCTGTTTTCTGGAGTTTATTTGATATATCTTTTTCATCTATTCGAACCTAAATTCCTTTTAATATAATGATATGGGTATTAAAAAATCTATATCAACACAATAAACTACCCGAACTTATTATTTCACAGTATGTGATATAAAAAGCTCTACGACTTATATGAATCATAATGTTGGCTTATTGCTGCTTTATGTGGAAGCAGTTTCTAAGGGTCATATAGCTTACGATTAGCTCAACCGTAAGCATTATCTTTTCAAGATTAGACTCTAATAATTTATCTAAGTCCACCAAATTCTTAAATTAACTTCTTAATTATAACTAGCTGTTATAATTAAATTTTATAAAAATGGGACATGCCTATAATCTAACTTTATATTTACTCAATAATTTTCCTCCCCCACTCCTCCAAAGCTTTTCTTCTAGCTACCATGTACTCCTGCATATTATAAACCCTCTGAACTCCCTGTAATTGATGATTTAGTATTTTTTCAATCACAATTGGGTCTGTTCCAATATCAGTATCGCCTAAACGAGTCGCGACTGTTCTGCGTAAATCGTGAGGTACAAATTTTGGTACTCCTAATTGCTCTAGTTTACGACTTATAGAGCGCGATAATGAATGCCTATCAATAGGCTGCTCACCTGGGCCTGATTTGTTAGTTGTTGTACTAGGAAATACATATTTAGAATTGAGATAGCCAAATGCTGCCCGTAACTCATCAAGCAAAATAACCATATTTTGAGTAATCGGTACTTTATGGGTTCTTTCGCCATCTTTGTTTTGTTTTACGCGCTCGGCTGGGATTGTCCATATCATTTTGTCAAAATCAAATTCTTGCCACTGTGCGCCTGTAACTTCTATTGGCCGACAACCTGTTAAAGTAATACATTTCAATGCGTAAATAACTTGTTGGCTAACACCTAGCTTTGGTAAGCGTTCAAAAACTTGAATCACTTCGTCAAACTCTAGCGCTCTGGTTCGAGATTTTTCGAGGCCACCCACGCTCTTCTTTTTAACTGTGCTTATTGGGTTACCTTGTATTAAATCTCGCTCAACACCAAAATTAAACATTTGCTTAAGGATGGATAGCGTTTTATTAGCCTGCGTTTTAGAGTCTCTATCAGTTATTGGATCAAGCACTTTTTTAAAAATTTCACGGCGGGTTATTTCTTTAAGTTTATAATTGCCAATAAATGGCAGAATGTCTTTTTCGAACATTCTAATTACTGGGTCTACACCTTTTCGGTTGGCTTTAATGTCTCTTTCAATAAACTCATTTACAAGCACAGCGATTGTAGGCGAGGTGCTTTCTTGCTTTTCAATCAGCGCTGCTTTCTTTTTTTGTAAAAAAACATCAATACCGCGCGACACATCACCAATATACTGCTTAGCAAGCTGTCTAGCTTCACTCACTGTTATTACAGATGAGTTGCCTAAGGCTAACCTTCTTTCTTTCGAACCTCGGCCTCCTAGGCGGTAATACAGATAATATACCTGTGAGCGCTTTCCTTCTTTACTTGGCTTACCAATATTTAAATAAAAACCGGAGATCTCAGTGTCATTGATTTTGGTAATTTCCAAAGGGATATTTTTGAGTATAGATTCAGTTAATTTTACTTTGATTGACGCCATTTTTCGCACACCTAGAGTTAAGTCAAAACTTTTGTCGCACAGTTATCGCACGAGCTGATTTGAGCTCACTAAACTTCACGTTTGTTCACTAGGTATAATTTAAAAGCTTAATCCTTTCAATAGCAATAACTTACAATTACTTTGAATACTTCACTGTAGAACACTTTTAGCCACTTTTGTACACGATAAAGCACAGGTGATTTTTATGGGGTGGCAGGGGTCGAGAGTTCGAATCTCTCCATACCGACCAATTAATTCCCTTAAAAATAACAATCTTCGTTAATCTAAACCCAACCATCAGTAAACTTTACTTCCAATAATTCGATAATACTCTATATTCAGATCCATATTTTTTTGTCATCAACCTTAATACTAATCTGCTTGCACCTCTCCAATATGTATTCTTTTAAAGACCTCTTTGCTCTCATCAAGAACCGCTACCTATTTTAATAAAATAAAGTTAAGCGTATAATTTTCAATCAGATATTAATAATAGGTTTTTAATTAAACTGTACAATGGCATCGATGCAAAACTAAGTTGAATTTAAGGCTCTGTATAAAGTAACTTAGCATAGCGATGATTTAAGTCATTCAGTAAGGGAAATAAAATGAAAATAGGGATAGATCTCGGTACAACTCATAGCGTAGTGGGAATATGGCAAGATAACGCGGTTAAGTTAATTCCAGATATGGAGGGTAATGTGCTCGTTCCTTCAATTGTTGGCTTGTCGGAAGACAATTATATTCTTGTAGGTCAAGCAGCGAGGGATAGACTAGCAACCCACCCCGCACACACAATTTGTGAATTTAAACGTTTTATGGGCACTGATAAAACCTTTTCATTGGGCGAGCAAGATTATAGCGCAACTGAACTATCAGCCATTTTATTAAAAAGCTTAAAAGAGCAAGCCGAACATTATTTACAAGAGCCTATTACTGAAGCCGTTATTTCGGTACCTGCCTATTTTAACAATAAACAACGCCAAGCAACGCAACAAGCGGCTTTACTTGCAGGCCTTAAAGTTGAGCGATTACTTAATGAACCCACAGCCGCAGCACTCGCTTATGGGCTCGATAATAAAGACTGTGAGCAAACTTACTTAGTACTGGACCTTGGTGGCGGTACATTTGATGTGTCGGTTATTGAGGTGTTTAACGACATATTTGAAATACACGCCTCATCGGGTGATAACTACTTAGGCGGTAACGACTTTACTAACGTTATTGAAGAAGATCTTTATAAGAAAAACGATTTGTACAAAGGTTTTTTCTCAGATAGTGAACTACGTAATATTTGGTCGTTGTGCGAGCGTTTAAAGTGCCAATTAACTAACGAGTCAACAGCCAGCTTTAATTTTGAATATAAAGAAAAAACGTATTCATATACCCTCACTCTGGAAGATTATCGTACATTGTGTAGCGAGTTAATTGAGCGAATTAAGTTTCCTATTAACCGTGCGATGTCTGACGCTGACTTAACACTTGAAGACGTTGATGGACTAATTCTTGTTGGCGGCGCTACGCGTATGCCTATTTTTCAACAGCAAATTAGCCGTGTGTTTTCACGTATACCGCAAACTCAATATAACCCTGACCATGCTATCGCTACTGGTGCTGCAATTCAGGCAGGTATGAGCGCACGTGCTAAAGAATTGAAAGACGTGATAATGACTGATGTTTGCCCATTCACTTTAGGCGTGGAGGTAAACAACAAACATGGTCAGTCTGAGTTTTTGCCTATTATAGAACGTAACGCGACGATTCCTGTAAGCGAAACTCGTTCTGTTTATTCAGCTCACCCTGAACAAGAAAAAGTACTCATTAAAATTTATCAGGGTGAACATTATCTCCCTAAAGATAATGTGTTTTTAGGCGATTTAGAAATAAATCTTGAGCCGTTAAATATAATACAAGAGTTATATTTAACATATACCTACGATCTTAATGGTGTACTTGAGGTTGAAGTGACTAATGTTGCAAGTGACAAAAAATACCGCACTTATGTAGGCGAAAATGAAGAAAGCTTGAGTGAAAGTGAGTTACGTGAACGTTTTTCACGACTTAACGCACTTAAGGTTTTGCCTAAAGACAAACTTGTAAATACTGCATTTAAAGCAAAGTTAGAGCGTTTATTCCAAGAAAATCTAGGCGATAAAAGGCGAGAGATTGGCGAGGCGATTGGTCAATTTATGGAAGTGTTAGAAACACACGATAACCACAAAATAGAGCGTATGATCGAAAATATAAAGCGCTATCTTAGTTATTAAAATTAGCTATTAAAGTTAACTAATAAAAAATAGTTTCAGTTAAAAAATTACATGCATTAAATAAAGAGTGAAGTAATGAACCATTGGAAAATATTAGGCATTGAAGCCACAACAGATAAACGCCTTATTAAACTCGCTTATACAGAGATTCTAAAAAAAACATCGCCAACAGAGTTTCCCGAAGAGTTTAAAGATTTACGAAAAGCATATGAGTTAGCTATTAAAGAGGCTAAACGACCTGCTAAAAATGAAGACACAGCACCCAATCAAGTATTTGAAGATGAGCACGAAAAAAAAGGCGTTATTAACGAGTCATTTTTTGATGAAAAAAAGCCCTCTCCCGCACCTACAGAAGTTGAAATAGTTAAGCCTCAACCTATCGAGTTAAATTGTGTTCGCTCTATTTCAGAGCTGCAAGTAGCACTCAATGAATTATATTGTAATGTGTTATCTCGCAGCGATGTTGAACAATGGAAGTTATTATTTTCGTCGCCATTATTTTGGGATGTCGATCAAAGTCAGCAAGTCTCATTTACTTTAATTGATTTCTTTTCAGAGAATTACTTTTTATCTGCCACGGTATTTAAATTTTTAGATGAGAGTATGAAAATCTCTAGTGAGTTAGTAACCAATAAAAATAATCACTACCGTGAACTTGCTATTGCACTGCATCATTATATTCAGAGCCTACCACTGCGAATCGATGCCCTATCTAACATTGATCACAATATCAGCTTTGAACAGCTGCAGCAGCATCTTCAGTTACGTAACTTAATAGAAGAGCAATGTATATATTCTAAGCTTACAGCTGAGCAGCTAATTACGCTAATGCAGCGAATCAATTTGGTATTTTATAATGACGAGTCACTTTATCTTTATGTTGCTAACTATTTATGGACATTGGGTGCATACACAGAAATTAGTAAGTTACTTGCCTCATTGCCAGAGCCTACAGATGCAAGTATAGATCAGCTGCGAGATTTACAAGCACACGCAGAATTTAAGCTTAAAAACTATGATATAGCACTCACTATTTATCTTGCGCAGCGAGAACTTATGAAAAGTTTTTATGCGATGAATATGACTAAAGAAATTGGTCTGTGTTATTTGCACCTTAAAAATTATGAAAAAGCATATACGTATTTAAACTCTTATTTTTATACTAGCCCTGAGGATATAGACCTTCGCTCTGCTTTGATTATCGCCCGTCGATACTACATAAATGATCTTAAAAAAAATGAGGAAAGTAACGCTCTTAAAATAGCGACGTTACAATTTGAAAATGGTCGCTACCAAGATGCCTTAATAACGACTCAAACATACCCTCTAATTTTTCAAGCTGATTGCAATTATTTACAGGCTTTATGCCTTGCTAAGCTAGAACGCTTAGATGAAGCGTTTGACGTTTTTATCGCCTTTATGAATCTACATTTACAAAAACAGATAGATCCTTGGCCACTACTGGTTGATTTATTTATATATTGCCCAGACTCAATTGATTTCAATTTGATAATGGAAACTATCGCAAAAAAAATACAACCATCTCCTAACAAGTTTTATAAAACCCCTCGCGTGCTAGGCTCTGTACAAGAGAATATATACTCACAATTAGAACTCAAAACATTAGATCTTCCAGCGACTGATCATGATGGAAAACCCAATAAACCCAAGGGTTACGCCCTCTATGCTGATTTAGACTATAAACAGCAATATGCTTGGGCAATGCTACATGCGTTAATGGCTAAATTGGCAAACTTCGAAGATAAAGCGATTGTGAAGCAAATAAAACAAGCCGCTATTTATGCGATTAAGCAAGCTATGCCAAAAATCACACACCAACCAAGTTGGAGCTTAAAGTTTATTCACATAGCTTTTGATATAGATGATTTTGATACCTGTATTAAGCTCGCAAACATCACGATTAGCGAGTTTTCTAATTTACCTCAAACCTACTATTACAAAGGGCGATCGCTAGCTGCCTTAGATCAATATGATGCAGCAATACCCATATTAATATTAGCCGCAGATAAATACGGACATCAGAGGCTTGGGATATACTCACTTGAATTTGCAGTGGAGTGTTGTGAAAAACTCGTTGAACATGGACAGCCAATGCATCCTAATTACAATGATATATGCCTAAAACTGCAAACAACAAAGGAGATTGTAGATGCACAATCAAAGTGAAGTACCTTGTGTAATTACGGATGATGCGACCTTAAGTTCAGAACAAAAATTATGGCTTATTAGCCTCTCAGGCCACCTTTCAATGCAAAATGGCTATTCATTGAATACCTTAAAGCATCACAATAAAAACTACACTGACGAGTCAGTTGCTAACGGTAATTTAAGTATTTTAGATAATGCTTATGGAGTTACAACAAAAGAAGAATTAATTGAAACTTTAAATGTCTTTTATAACACATCAAATAGCCAAGTTTTCATGAGTTGTATGGCTGAACTCACCAGAAATGATTTATTAGCAAGATACTACATTGAGAATAAATCTACTGCCTATCAAAATACGCCTATAGGTATTATGTCGGACTGGGCAGGAATACATAAATTCTCACTGGCTCGTTGTGGTATTAGAGCTTTTGATATTGGCCGCTATGCTTTTTTATGTCGTTGTGGTGTTAGCGTTAATTTTTTAACCGAAGAAGAAGCATGGCATTACCTTAAGCCTATTGGAAAACTGGCACAAACCTTATTTATTAGCTGGCAAGAATATGCAACTAGTTATGTAGTTGGTCGGTGTATATGGCAAAAGATTACAACTCAAGAAACGTACAGCGAGCCAAACCCTGACTTTAATTTTAGCCATGATTTATTTGAAAAAATAAATGATACGGCTGCTACATTACAAAGTATATTAGCTGATGACGAGCACCCATGGTGCCAACTAGATTGGGAAATGGACTTTTAATTTCAATACTTTGATTTTATAAATACTTACTGAATAACGCATTTTACAGTGGCGTTATTCAGTAAAGTTAATATTAGTGCTTGCGCCCTACACCATTTCGTACCATGTCTTGCCCTGTTTGGAATACGTCTTCTGTAATCATGCGTGCTAAAAGTAGCTTTTGATTATCGTCAAACACAGCAACAAAACGGCTGCCATCTTTGTTATTAGTAGCCATGCCAACACCGGCAACACCTTTAAGTCCAAAACCACCGTTTTCGACATCTATTAAAAAGCTTTCTAGTTCGGCTAAAGTATCAATTACGTCATTTTCATTATTCATTTTAAAACTCTTTTAGTAAGGCCTTGGCTAGGCTTTTAAATCATTATGGTGGCTATTTTATAGAGAAGAGCCAAAAACTTAAACCCTTGGCTCAGGTTAGTAACTAAATCGACTTTATAGCTAACTCTAAATTGCTTAGTGCACAACCAAACTCTTTTGCATTAACGCGATGATACTGTGTGTCACTCGTTGCTGTAAGGCTAATTATAAACTCATCTTGTTGAGCTACCGCACTTTGCTCTTGGCTTAGGCACATCGCTTGAGTAAGTGATCGCAGTTTTGAATTTGTTAAAATTGAGCCAAAGCGCTGCACTGGCAGTGGAGGTATTTTTATAGCGGGTAACGTTTCATCTATTGTGCGTGCGCTTAAGGTAAACGTGTTATTGGTAATTTCAATTACACTGCTTGTAGGCCAATACGAGTAGCTATAGCTCTTACTCTCAGGTTGTGCTCTACCTTGGTTAGCTAAATGCACTACACCACTTTTACCTATTACGGTTATTAAACTGCCTTCTGGCGATTTAATAACAACCAAAGCCGTATTTTCATCAATACCAAAACCATGTTGAATCTCTGTTTTAGTATTTTTTACTTCGTTTTTATTTAACGCCGCTGCGAGCCTAAATGTACGGTTTTGTTCGCTAAACTGAGTATCTAGTACACCAAAATTAAAGCTGCCAAGTCCACCAGCATTAGTGTTATTTTCACCTTTACGAAGTGCCTCAAGGCTTGTCGTATTTGTAAGCATGCCCGTCACTTTACTTTGGATTGCTGCGCCAGCGCCTTCACCTACAATTACTGGGCGAGTTTGCAATGCTTGCGTCCACGGGTATGGGTTATTGTTTTGATCAAATAATACCTTGTGAGTTAATGCTGCATTACCGCTATTAAACATCACACCGGTACTATTTTTAATAAGTGATACAAGTGCATTAGTGCCACTTTTGCATAAAGCGTATTCGGCCTTTGTGTACTCTGGATAAATTACTTCCCGGTTATACACATTCATTAATGTATTTCTGAGAGCGGGTAATTCATCGCACGAGTTACTCGTAATCGCTTTAGCAAGTGCTGGCGTTAGTGCTAACCATTGAGTGTTTATATTTGATTGTGCTAAAAGACTCTGCGCTACATCTGCCGACTCATAAGGGTCGCGGCTCGATGCCGTAATAGCAAGCATGGTGGGTTTTGCGTTATTAACTTTTAAACTGCCCGACACAAATTGTAAAATACTATTAGTCGCGACCTCGTTATTAAAATCGGTATTTACTTGCTCTTTTAAGCGCTCAGCGTTTTTATCAAGTAGCGGCACTTCTAGCATATCAAATACAAAGTTGTATTCTTGCTGAGTCAGGCTTTCTAATTGCTGGTTATTTATATCACGCCATAGCCATAATAAATCTGTTTTAGATACGCTATTTGACGATTTACCTAGCAAGGTTTTAAGTGTTTTTAATACAGCCGTTTTTGCCTCAACGTTATTATTAGGCCAGTGCTGCGTGATGTTTTTTATTTGAGCGTTGCTAACAGCATATAAATTATGTGACTTACCATCAATAGCAGTCTCTTTTTGGCAATTGTTAAGCTTTGCGCTAGTACAGGTGGTAAGCTCTGACCCCACTAAAATTAAAGTTTGGTTTTGCTCTTGAGCCACTGCATTTATTGAATATCCAACACCAAACAATGCCACTAACATACCTAGTAACTTCGGCTGTTGATCACGTAAAAATGCACATATCATAATGTAAACTCTAATATAAATTATAAAACTAATATGTTGTAGTTTAACAGCTAGCCACTTGAGCCTAAATATATTTTTATAAATGTTAAATAATTCAAGCCCCTGAAAAGCGATAGCGTTAAGCACTTCATTTAAATAAATTGTTTAGCTCACATACTTGCCCTTGTAAATATTAACTAAACAAATTTAAACAGAGCATTTATTGATCAAATTCATTGTTTAAATTACGGTGGTGCATTGTTTTATGTAACTAGGGTGAAATATGGACTTTTCTAATGAAGAGGTAAATTTTTTAGCTGAGTTATTCAAACCAAATACAAAACAACGTTCCCCTCGCGACCATATGCTTACAATGAAAAGCTCTATACCCGCGAGTATTGCTCACCTTTTTACCCACGCTAATCTAACTTTGCTTGCTGAAGTTGCTAATTACCAACTTTGGTTTCCCTTGCAATTAAAAATTGATGAGTTAGGTGTAATTAACCCCACTTTGAGCGCACCAGAAGTAATTGATACAAAGGGCACTCAACGTAGTTGGCGCTGGAGTGAGCTAAATATTAAAAGCCAAGGTTTTAACATTGAATCGATTTCCAGTACTGGTATATTTTTAAAACCATTAAAAAGTGGAAAGAGCTTAAAAAAATTACAGCACATGAGCTTTACCTTACCCAACAAAGAAAGCATATCGATAGATGTAGAACCCGTTAGGCAAAGTAGCTTAGGGATTGCAGCAAAAATCACTCAGATTCATAGCGGACAAGAGCAATTACGCGCCTATCTGTTTGAAGAACATAAACGCCAATATGCTAAGCTGTACGAAGATGGACAACTAATTGAACAGTTAATTTAGTCTCTTTTAAACACTCACAAGCACTTCACTTGGCTTTATTTAACCCCCTCTCAATGTTAATCTGTCCCCCTATTAATAAATCATAAGGATATGACAATGCCAGGTGCTTTTGCGCACATCACAGCTGTTAATATTGCAACGCAAACCAAATCACTCGCTAAAATGGATATGCCTAAAAAGGCAAAACTTATTTTAAGCCAACGCCAAGCATACCTTGAACTAGGCTGTGTAGCCCCAGATTATCCTTACTTAGCTGTAGCGCAGCCTAGCCAGAATGCATGGGCCGACCTAATGCACTATGAACACACAGGCGATTTACTTAAAGCCATGATTGAATACTGCAAAACACTTGAAAGTGAAGCATTTGAAAAGTGCTTTGCTTGGTTATGCGGTTATATGGCCCATGTTGCTGCGGATATAACGGTGCATCCGGTTGTTGAATTAAAAGTAGGCCCGTATGAGCAAAATCAAACGGCGCACCGTACCTGCGAAATGAACCAAGATGCATTTATTTGGCAGCGTTTAAATTTAGGTGAGTTAGGTTATGCTGACCGCGTGCAACAAAACATTGGATCTTGTACTAACAAAGACGATAATTTTGATACCGATATTGCAAAAATTTGGCAACATGCTTTATTAACGGTTCACCCAAGCTACGCTGCACAACACGCTCCTAACTTTAATTCATGGCATAACGGTTTTCAGCTTGTAGTAAATAATGTTGAAGAAAGCTATCGATTATTTGCCTGTGCACGCCATGTTGCTGCTGATTTAGGTTTGTTTTATCCTCGCCCAAACGAAGTAGACACCACTTTTATTGAACAACTAAAAACGCCGCACGAGCCTATGCATTACAACGATATTTTTGACTTTGCCGTGAGTAATATTCAGCACTACATAATCGTTATTGCCAATGCCGTATTTTTAGATACTGATTGCAGTGCAATTAAAAATTGGAACCTAGATACAGGCTACGATGAACACAACACGATGACGGTATGGAGCAAATAAAATGAAACACTTACTTTGTATAAGCCTCATAGTATTACTTAGCGGTTGCTACACTTCAAAAAATAACAATCCAGAAGTGATGGCCGACTTAGCCTCGCAATTAAAAGATATTGCTACAGCCGTTGATGGCACATTAAAATTTAGTGAAACACCCTACTCTACAACTGATGAGTTATTAAAAGCTGCTGTTAATAACGATTTAAGAAAACTTGCACCCTTTGGGGAATACACGCTTATCGTGAACGTACAAGATGATAACGCAGTGCTACTCTTATGTGATGCCAATACTGCTTTAATTGAAGATGCAGGCTGCACTGCTCAATCAGATATACAGCATTGGGGAGCTGAGGCTATTCATCATTGTGAAATAACCATAAACGCCCAACAGCTCTGTAATTAGGTAATAAAACCCAGCTAGTTTTATAGAACATACATACCTTAGGTGTATATGTTCTATATAGTGCCCACTAAATACATTTAAAGTTGAGCCGTCATCTCTTTAGGGTTAAACACTAAGCCATGGCGACTAACATGTTCTGCAAAATTTTCGGCTGGCATTGGTTTAGCAAAGTAAAAGCCCTGAAATTCTTTACACCCCATTTGCGTCATTATTGCTACTTGCTCTTGGGTTTCTACTCCTTCGGCTACACACTTAATATCAAGCTCTTCACACATAACGTGCACCGCTTTAACTAAACTTTTTTGACGCGTAGAGCTCGTTACTTGGCTTATTAATGAGCGATCTAACTTGAGCTTGTTAATAGGGTAATCGGCAAGGCGTGCAATATTAGAATAACCCACCCCAAAATCATCGACCGAAATAGTAAAACCCCACGATTGCAGCGTTTGCATAAGCTTTAGCGAATGCGCTTGGTTTGCCTCAAGAGAGGTTTCAGTCAGTTCTAACTCTATTTGAGGTGGCTTTACGTTAAAGTCGGCAAGGTATTTAACCAGTTTTGACATAAAATCGGTTTGGCTAAAATCAATTAGAGATATATTTATTGCCACCGGCACACTCGGTAAACCCGCCTTGGTCCAATCGGCAATTTGAGCGCACACCTTTTGAATAATCAGGTCGGTTAGCCGACTAACCATTCTGTATTCTTCGGCAATAGGAATAAATATCACTGGCGACACATTACCCAGTATTGGACTGTTCCAACGCGCTAAGGCTTCAAGCCCTATACATTGACCCGTTGCATCTACTTTAGGTTGATAGTGCACCGACAAATCGCCCTGCTGAAGCGCTTCATCTAATAACATTGAAATTTCGTATTTTTCGATAAAAGCTTGTGATTGTTTTTCGTTATAACCACTAAGGGCCATATTACAATTTGCTAGTTTAAGTGCTTCGCATGCATTGCTAAGTACTGTTGCGCTGTTTTTTCCATGATCAGGATACTTTGCAAAACCAAATAAAAATGATTGCTGACACTTAGTACCAAATACATTATATGTTTTATCTAATGTATTTTTTATTTGCATTAATAGCTTATCTTCTAGCTCGTTTTGCGAGTTTGCGCCAATTATAAAAGCAAGCTTTCCTACTCCTATATGAGCACACAACAGCGGCCCATCTGGCATCGCTTTTAAACGCTTGTACGCGTTAATAAGTAATGCTTGAGAGTCGGCTTTAGTGAGCTTCAAATTTAAGTATTCACTATTTGCACTTTGCGCAACAACGATATAAAAACCTTTTTGGTATTTGCTTGTTAATCTGTCGCATTGCAGCTCAAACCATTCTCTATTAGGTAGTTTTGTTTGCGAGTCTCTAAAGCGTAAACGTTTATTTTCTTGTTCCATCATCGATAAATTTTGTTTAATGAGCTGCTCTTGCGTGCAATCGTAAAAGTCGTATACACGGTAGTTTGTACTCATTGTTATTTGCTGATAACTGGCTTTAAAATAACTTTTTTTGTACTTCACAATTTTATTTTGAGCATTAGAGTCGTCAAAAACTAAGGCCGGAAATAAATGAGAAAGATTAACGCTTCCTTCTTTTAATTCTTTTTTTATACCAAACATATCAATAGCATGTTGATTAAAATCAGTAATGACAAGGTTTTCGTCAACAATAATTTTGGCTTTATTTGATTCGGTGAACAGGCTTCGATAAAGCTCATTTTTATCTTTAAGGTGTGTATTAGCGCTTATCATTGTTTTGTTTAAACGCTTAGCAGCCACAATTGTGCGCGCCACAGCAAGGGGAATACAAATGTTAAAAAATAAAAATATAAGCCCTGTAATGTATAAGTCAGCGTCGGGAAGTTGTTGAGCTATGCCGGTTAAACCCGAGACATCAACGTTATTGATGATCATATAAAACGGCGCAATATTTAATACGCCATAAGCAAGGGCTGTTCTATAACCAAGTAGCATAAGTGCGATTATCGGGCAAGAATACATATACATAGAGCCCACTTTAGCAAGCTCTAGGTCTGTTAAAAATAAGTTCATTGACACGCTAGCAGCTACAATGGCTATTAAAAGTGCATGAGCGCTAAAGTGATAAAAACGCTTACTTGCTATAAGTAAACCACATGCAGTAGCAAGAAAACTGCTTGTTAATACAACAATATAAATTAAGTTAAATTCAATAGCGCTTGTGTACGTGTGGCACGCCACAGCAAAACATAACACCATTACTAATGATAGAATAATGCGCAGTGCACTTATTCGCCAATTAGCAACCTGACCAGGGGCTGAATAATGGTCATTTAATAAAAAGAATCTATTGAAAAAATGCATAATAAACAACAGTTAAAGCTCATTCTTCTATTAGACATTGATAGCTTGTTAAAATCAATCTAATGAATGTAATTACTATTTACATAGTTCTATAAAATAGACAAATGTAAACCTACCTGTTAACCGTTAAACAATCATTTTTCGAGTGTTTTTACAGTTATCTTCTTTAAGAGCGAAACCACTGCACCCTAAAAATTCACCGTGCTTAGATTTGCGTTTACGCATTTCGCGACCACACTTTTCACAAATTGGGTGCTGCGTTTTACACTCTGTATTCACACATTGTGAGTACGTGTTTTTATCAATCGATGGGCCACTACAGCTTTTACACACTCGTAATTTAGTTTCGCAAATTTGCGTATTAGTACAACTATAATAATCACCATATTGACCCGTTTTTGGCACTATTAAACCGTCGCTGCACGTACTACACTCTCTTTGCTTTAGTTGCGACTTATTAAACAACGTTGAAGCGATTTGAATGGGATAATTGTCATTTACTAATTCTTTTACAAACGCTGAGCATGCATAAGGGTCTGCAATTAAATACGCTTTATGTTTAGCGCGCGTAATACCTACATAAAGCAAACGCCTTTCCTCTGAGTGAGTGAATTCATCTTGCTCTGGTAATAACGCCTCCACCAGCACATTATTTTGATTATCGCTAGGAAACCCTAATTTACCTTGTTCAAAACCAATAATAATACAGTAATCGGCTTCAAGCCCTTTGGCACTATGCAATGTCCAAAAATAAAGAGAGTTTGTATGCTTTTTATCTTTTAAATGCTGCTGCACGCTATTTAACATGTATCTATATCGACTAAGTATGGCAATGCTCGCTGATGCATCGTTTTTTTGAATAGTGCTTATGCTCTGTTGTACTTTCATTTCTATCGATTTAGTACCTTGGTATAAATCGTCTAATAAAATAACTTGTGGTGTGGTTACTTGCGTTTGTGTGCTGATCTGCTTTTTATATTGCTCAGGGTTTTGCATTACAAAACGCCCTGCTACATCACTAATACTATTGTTATATCTAAATGTTTTTTTCAACATAGTAAGTGAGTGGCTGCCCACTAATTCATTAAAGCGTGTAGTAAGCGCTAAATTACCACCCGAGAACCGATAAATTGCTTGCCAGTCATCACCAACCGCAGTAAAGCGTATTCCGTTACCATGTTTTAATATGGCATTTATGAAAGCCATACGCGCGCTTGATATATCTTGAAACTCATCAACTAAAATGTGGCTCCACACAATATTAAAATCTCCGCTTACTATCGCCTTTGTTGCTTGAATAATCATGTCGTCAAAATCAATGGTACTTTGCGCGTTTAGTTCATTTATATAAGCATCATGAATTTGCACTAACAAGTTTGCATATTGCTGGTAATTTTTAATACCACTTTGCTTAATGCGCTGTGCTATTTGCTTGTTACTTAGTTGCTCCACTCGAATAGCTTGTAAACATTTTATGTACTTATCAATGCCTTGCTGTAACTGCCCTGAGTTATTTAAAGTATGAAATATTTCGTCGTTACTTAAAGGTGTTAATTCAACATTATGCTGCTTTAATTGCTCTACGAGGGCTTGCTCTAGCTTTCCTTCTACCCAGTTGTAATGAAAGGTCTCGAGTAAGGTGGTGCCATTTTGTTTATGCAGTTTGCGCTTAAATGCAATTTGCTCGTTATAGTGTTTTTTATCTATATCGGCACGTGTATTCCCTTGCCTATCAATGCCAAAGTGCTCTAGGTAAATATCATATTGAGGTATATAAAAGTCTGGTTGGTATTGCCCACTTAGCTCTGCGCCTTGGCTAAAGTGATAATTCACCTCATAACTATGCGGTACGCAATTCAAATGCAGCCAGTTTGAAATAAGCACTTCCTGATAACTTTTTACTTTATGACCCGCAAGGCTACGGTATTCGTTATCGCGTACGTACCGCTCGTACTGTGCATTATCTTTAAAGCTAAATATATCAATCGGCTCATGGAGTAAATCTACAAATGCTTTTAAAAACTGTGGCTCGGTTTGTATTTTTTTACTTACCCACCCAGTTAACCAACTATTTAATTGAACTGGGTCAGTTGCAAATTTTGACAACTCGATTGGCTTTTTAGCACTTTGTAGTAATTTAAGCCCAAGCGCATGAAACGTTAAAATAGTGGGTGCTTTGGTATGCAATTTTGCATGCGTGGCGCGTTTAATAAAGCGCTCTTTAAGCTCATTTGCTGCTGTTTTATTATAGGCCAGCACCAAAATTTGCTCAGGCTTGGCAATATTGCATGCTATTAAATCTAAAGACTTTGCTACCATCACAGATGTTTTACCTGTGCCTGCTGCTGCTAATACTAAATTTTTATCGTTATCGCGTATTACCGCTAAGCGCTGCTCTGTTGTTAATGGATTTGACTCTACTTGATTAAAAAAGTCATTTTTAAGAGTTAGTTGTTTTTTTTCATATTTATGGCGCAACTGTGCAATTGCATCGTGAGTATTGGGCGTAGTGCTCAGTATATTTAAAAATTTAATACTACTTTGCGATAAGTGTTGTTGCCACACACTTGTACTTTTAGCGTACTGCTTGGTAAGCAAAAACACATCATTATTAAGTGTTTTTATGGAACTATCACGTAAAAACTCATCTAAAGCATAACGCTTGAGCGAAATCTTTGCGTTATTTACCTTTTGCTCAAGCAGGGCTGAAAAACGCGTGTTAAGGGCAGTATTTAAAGCGTTCGCTTGTGATTTGTTTAAAAAGCTAATTGATGTATTACTACTGTCGCACAAATTAATTTTGGCGCTAAATAAACGGTTTTTAAGTATTGAGTAATTATAAAAGTCTTTAATTAAAAATGTCCGTGCGGGAGCACGTCTAAAATGCACAACAAGGCGCTCTTGTTCAATAGTTACGTGTTTAATACGGGTAAAAAAACGGCCTAGCCAACTTGGGGTAGCAATATACTGCGCCATAATACTCAATATGAAGATATGCTTTACCTTGATTGTAACATACTCTTTTGTAATACATTTAGCGCTAAATCGGTGCTTACTTAGTAAACAATTTAATTGGTAAGTTAGTTTTTAAACCTGATGATTAATATTTTATTTACAACCATTAACAAATTTAAACGTTTATAGATAGCTTGTTGTGTAACAATGCACATATACAAACTTACACTTCATATAATTGTTAGGTATATCCCCAATTAAACAATTATTTACAGCCTAATTAAGTGGTTTAAAGGAGCTAACATGCTTAAAAAATGCATTACCACAACGGCTTTAATTTTAGCATTATGCGCTTGCACGTCAGAAACAGAGTCGGATTTAGTAAAAACACAAGGTATTTGGGCAGGTTTTGAACTGGTTTCTGACGGTAACCGCACGCGTGTTAACGCAGAACTAAATGCAGGCAATGCTAATGGCTCTAACATTGTTTTAAGCGATAGCGACTCATTACAAGCTGTTGTTAATAGCACTGCTATTGTACTTACAAAAGATACCGACTTTTTAGACGTTGATTACCAAGCGTATATAAATGCCACTGACGATAACCAACAGTTTGATATAAAATTTAAACGGGACGATGGTATAAATGCTAATTCGAGCGTGGAGTTGCCTTTAAATTTTATTATTTTAACCCCGAGTAACAATCAAAATTTTGATATTAATAGTCCCCTTACAGTTCAGCTAGATGGCACTGATCCTAATAGTACTAGCCAAGTAAAACTTAGCAGTAGCTGTACTAACAATAATAATGAAACACTTTTAGAATCAACGCTTTTTGCGCTTAACACTTCGCGCCTTGAAATAAATCTGCAAAGTTTAGATATGTTTAGCAGCTCGCAAGTAGATCAAAGTAAAACGTGTGATTTAACAATTAGTGTGAAACGCGATCGATTTGGTAGTATTTCGGGTGAATACGCAAACCAAAGCTATATTAAATCCCAGCAATCGCGCGCTATAAAAAATATGACTTTAACGTTTTAATTTGCACGCTAATTTACTCAGCGTTAAGCTACGCCTTTATTAAGTAACTCTACCAATTGTAATTGCCCTCCTTATTTATAGGAGAGCTAATAACAATTGATATAAAGGTTTATTATGACTAACAGCACATACCCTATTGGCACACCTGGCAAAAAATGGAATAACAACGATAAAGCCCAGTGGTTAACACGCCAAAACATTAAACGCAGTTACCAAAACGAAGTCGTAACGCTAATTAATGACCTTAAAAACACATTAAATATAGAGCAATACGGCGAGCTTAATTACGCCGCTGGCATTTACCCATTATATATATTAAAAACACCTAATTTTAATGCTAATAAACCAACTGTTTTAATCACCGGTGGTGTACATGGCTACGAAACCAGTGGCGTACATGGCGCACTTAGGTTTGCTAAAACATCGGCTATGCAATATTGCGAACAGTTTAATATTATAATTGCACCCTGCATTAGCCCTTGGGGATATGAAACTATAAACCGCTGGAACCCAGACGCCATTGATCCTAACCGCTCATTTTACGAGGGCAGCCCAGCTCAAGAGTCAGCCGCTATTATGGCGTTTGTAAAATCACTCGATGTAGACTTAGTCGCTCATATTGATTTACACGAAACAACGGATAGCGATAACAGTGAATTTAGACCCGCACTCGCTGCGCGTGAAGGCACTACAAATACTAACTGGAACATACCTGACGGGTTTTATTTAGTTGCAGATAGCAAAAAGCCTGAGCCGGAGTTTCAAAAAGTCATTATAGAAAGCGTTGCAAAGGTAACTCATATTGCACCAAGCGATGAAAACAACCAGCTAATAGGCGTACCTCAAGAGCAATTTGGTGTGATTAACTATGCAGCTCGAGAGTTAGGTTTATGTATGGGCTTTACAGATGCACCCTATGTAACCACAACAGAGGTATACCCTGATAGTCCAACAGCCACAGATGAAGAATGTATTTTGGCGCAAGTAGCGGTTATTAAAAGCGCGCTTGACTATATTAAAGCACTTTAATAAGTTTGCAGCCGCTTGTACCCTCTTGGCTGCTAAACTAAATTTAGATAAAAAGCTAATTTAGGAGGTATTAATGGAATACAAAAATAAAAACGGACACGTTAATTTATCGCTTGAAAATAATATAGTTATTGCACAATTTAGCGGAAACCTAGAACTTGAGCTTTTAAGTAATTTTAAAACAGCGCTTTTTGAAACCATTCAATCATTTAAAGGCGAGAAATGGGGTTATATAAGTGACTCATCAAACGTTGTAGCTGCAACCCCACAGGCCGAGCAAGAAATGGTAGCCATAAGCCACAGCATGCAGCAAAACAACTGTTTAATTAGCGCGTTTGTGCTTACATCACCTATTGCTATAAGCCAAATGCAACGAATAATGCAAAACGCCAAAAGAGACGTTTCTTTCAAAGATTGTCTTTTTGATAATCTAGAATCGGCAAAGCATTTTATTTTAAATGAATTAAACAACGACTTGAGCTAGGTAAAGCTCAAGTCTTTGTTTATATAGAGCTTATATACTGTACTAATTTTTATAAAATTGGCTGTCTTTGGTTATAGTAATGCTGGCATCTTCTTGCGCTGTTACTACAAATTGTAACTTACTCACTTTGTGCGCAATATTGTAACCATCGGCTGTTACAGTAACGGGGACTCTTTTCATCGCACCCGGTTGTATAAGTGTAGAACTTGGACTTGAGAGTGTTGCTTCTGGCAAGCCCTCTATGGCAATACTGTAATGCAGTGCTTGCTGCGTTTTATTAATAATTGTAAGTGTATAAGGGTTTTCTACAAGGCCCTCGTAGTTCACTCTATAAAGCGCATTCCTATCGCGTAGTACTGAGGCTTCTATTGGTGTACGTTGCAGCATCCATGCAAACATAGAAATGATTAACAAAGCCGTTAATGCGCCGTATCCTACTAGTTTTAACCTAAATGGATTGGTTTTTTTACCTTCCATTTGTTTTTCACTCGCGTATTTAATTAAGCCTTTTTCGTAACCAAATTTTTCCATGGTATCGTCGCAGGCATCAATACATAAGCCACAGTTTATACATTCATATTGCAATCCATTTCGAATGTCTATTCCTGCAGGGCATACCTCTACACACAAGTTACAGTCTACACAGTCACCTAAGTTAAGCTCTTTTGGATCAGCTTTGCGTTTACGTGGTCCTCGGCTTTCACCTCGCTCGTTATCATATGTAACAAGCAACGTATCTTTATCAAACATAACAGCCTGAAAACGAGAATAAGGGCAAGCAATTGTGCACATTTTCTCGCGTAAAAACCCAGCATTACCGTAGGTGCAAAAAGCAAATAAAAACACCCAAAAGCTCGTTATACCTGACCACTCAAACGTAAGCATTTCCATATACAAACTTTTTGCCGGAATAAAATATGCCATAAACGAGGTGGCGGTTAAAACTGAAATAACAATCCACGCACTGTGCTTAGTTATTTTTTTGCGCCAAGTGCTTAGCGTCCACTGTGATTTATCTAATTTAATTCGCTGATTTCGAGTGCCTTCTATGCGTTGCTCTACCCACGAAAACATGAGCATCCATATTGTTTGCGGGCACGTATAACCACACCAAACCCGACCAAGCCAGTTAGTTACAAAAAATAATGCAAAAGCCCCCACCATAAATAGCAGGGCTAAAATCATAAAATCTTGAGGAAGGAGTGTTAGACCAAAAATAGTAAAAGTTTGCGTTGCCACATCAAGCAGCACAGCTTGTTGTCCGTTATATTGGATCCACGGTATTGCAATAAAAGTTAGCATTAACAGCCAACCTAAATTACGGCGTATGCGCTGAAAAAATCCTTTTTGCTCGCGGATATAAATTGGCCCTTCGGTGTTATAGGGCTTAATGATCATGTCTTCTTCTTTAATATCAAACTTCATAGTACTTGCTTCATAATGACGGGTATTATGCAAGTATTTGCAACTTTCAGACCAAGCTGAAACTTTATTTACATCATTGATATTAAACAGTTTATTTCAACGCAACAAAATAAAATTCGCGACATTAAACGCGCTTCGCGATATATCACGAATTTTTAGCAATTCCTAACTTTCGCATTTTTGAGCGTAGTGTACTCTCAGGTAAGCCCAATTTAACTGCTGCCCCTTTATCACCCGATATTTGCCAGTGCGATAACGCGAGAACAGAGGTTATATGCTGCTTTTGGGCCTCATCAAGCGTAAGTGAAGGGTTAATAACTACTTCACCACCCGCTTGCAAAGGCTGACTTAGCTGTAGTACAGCCTGATTAGATAAAATAGCTTCGCGTTCAAGTACATTTTGCAGCTCTCTAATATTGCCAGGCCAATTGTAGGCTTGCAGCTGCGTAATTGCTTTTTTACTTAGCCCTTTTAAGTGTTTACCCAGTCGTTTATTTATCTGCGCAATTAAATTAGCGCATAAATAAGGAATATCCTCTTTTCGATCTTTAAGGTCGGGTACTTTTATAGGAAATACATTAAGCCGATAATACAAATCAATTCTAAACGTGCCCTTTTGTACCATTTCCCACAGGTCGCGGTTAGTCGCTGCAATCACTCTAATATTTACTTTTAGCGTATTGCTGCCACCCACACGTTCAAACTCTTGTTCTTGCAGGACTCTTAGTAGTTTACTTTGCGCCTCAAGTGGAAGCTCTGCTATTTCATCTAAAAACAAGGTGCCTTTATCAGCAAGTTCAAAACGCCCTTTACGGCGTTCATTTGCACCTGTAAACGCGCCTTTTTCATGGCCAAAAAGTTCCGATTCTAGCAAACTTGGGGTAAATGCGGCGCAATTTACTTTTATAAAGGCTTGTTCGCTACGCTTGCTTAGTCGATACAAATTACGGGCTACTAATTCTTTACCCGTGCCATTTTCGCCAAGTATAAGCACTGTGCTGTCGGTTTCACTCACCAGTTTTATTTGATCTAACATGGTTTGAAATATATGACTTTGTCCAACTAGCCCTGAGTCTTGCCAATCTTCGTTAAGTTCTGCAATTAAGTAGTTGTTTTCATCTTTTAGCTGCTCACTTAAATGATTTACTTGCTTAAGTGCCTCTTGCAAAGCATTTTGTGTTTGTTGTTGCAGTGATATATCGCGAAATACCGCTACAGCACCAATTAACTCATCATTTTTATAAACCGGTGTTGAGGTGTATTCCACTGCAAATGAGCTGCCGTCTTTACGCCAAAAAACTTCATTTTTAACTTCACGACGTTTGCCGTCAAACATGGTGCAATATATTTGGCATTCATCAGCGGGATAAGGTGTGCCATCAGCATGAGTATGGTGATGATATTGGTGTATTTTTTTACCTAATAACTCGTCTGCTCGCCAACCTGTCATGCGCTCAGCGGCAGGATTAACAAACACCGCATTACCCGATAGGTCAAAACCGTATATGCCCTCACCTACTGCGTTTAGCAATAATTTAGGATCGTTTAAAAATTGTTTTATCATAAATGTACCTCGCGAAATATCGCGAGCATTATGGCAATTTTATACATTAAGTGCACTCATTACTTAAAATGCACTTACGTGTAAATTAAGACGCTATAAATAGTGCTGAAATAGCGTTTTTACATCTATTTTTGCACCTAGCCTTGCGGCTATTAAGTAAAGTCCTGCAAGTTTTCGGTGAATAAATAGCGCATCAACGGGCGGTGTATGCCATTGCTGAGATTGCCCACTAAGAGCAAGCCCTGCATTTTTAATTTTGAGCGCGAGTTCGCTATTTTTAAAATCAAATTCCCCTTCTGCTCTCAGTGGCTCGCACGCCATTAAGAATAAATCAATGACGTTGTTTTTATACTCATCAACTAAGTCATTTTTAAAATAACCAATGTGTGAAGCCGCTCTAAGTACACCTTCTCTGTTGTTTTCACTACCCGCTTTAAATAAAGCTAAATAAGCGCGGCTAAGCTCGGTTGATATTTCTCGCGTTGCACCAAAATCAAATAAAACAATTTTTTGTGTATCAAGCTGATAATGAAAATTGGCAAAATTAGGATCGGTTTGAATTAATTTAAATTCAAACATTTCTTTAAAAAACAAATCAATAAGTTGCTCTGCAACAAAGCTTTTTTGACTATCAGGTAGCTCTGTAATGCTCTCAATGGGCTCTGCTTTTATATATTCCATAGTAAGTACTTGTTGTGTGCTGTGCTCTGGATATACGTTAGGCACTTTAAAGTGGGGATTACTTGCTAGTGCATTTTTATAACGTATTAAGTACTGAGCCTCCCGCTTATAATCAGCCTCGGCTAATAACTGCGCTTTAGCCTCACTAATAAGTGGTTTAATATTGAGATCTTTTGGCAATAATCGAGAAATCGTTAATAAAGAAATAACGTTATCGACATCACTTACTACACTTTTTGCAATACCAGGATATTGAATTTTAACAGCAAGCTGATCGCCATTTTCTCTATAAGCTAAATGAACTTGCCCTATAGAAGCCGCTGCAAAAGGCCTTAACTCAATATGAGAAAAGCGCGCTAGCCACTCATCCCCCCATTGCTCTTTTAACACCTCAACAAGCTGCTTATGAGGCATTGGATTCGCGTCCGAGCGCAGTAAAGCAAGTAACTGAGCCAATTCAGGACTAAGTAAATCACCGGCATCCATTGAAAGTAATTGCCCGAGCTTCATTGCAGCGCCACGTAAATGAGATAGCTGTGTGGCTAGCTTTTCAATATTTTTAGGTTGTAGTAGCAAGCTTTTATTGTCCCAACCTTTACCGGTTAGCGCGCTCTTAGCGCCATCAACTAACATATTGGTAGCAACACCTGTGGCAAGTGAGCCTAATTTTGCAAAGCGAGAAAGCCGAGAAGTGGGAACAGTACGAGGAGCCGCCATAATATTAAAACCTAATTAGCCTGAAAGTCAGGCTAATTAATACGTATATTGTAAGTAGGTAGATCTACTTATAGACGAGGTACTAGCTTAATTGCACCTTCAACCACTTTCATATCAAGTGGAAGCTTACTAAGTAGCATCATTTTAGGGTCATCCATATTTAGAGTATAAACAGGGTTAACCGCTAAAAAAGCATTAATAACATCCATTGCTTGGCTATCAAGTGCACCTAAATTACCTTTGAAACCACCGGCATCAACACTCGAATCAAGTAATTTAATATTACGTAAAAACACTGCTTTTTTCTCACTGTCGTAAAATGGGCTACCTTCAATTTGTAGCTTTAAACGCACTGGGTATTTAAGTGCGAATGCATTAATTTCAGCGCTTGAATCGGCACCAAGAACAACAACATCGCGGTTATCAGGCCCAATATTTACACTTAAGTCGTTTACATCAAACTGAACTGGCAAACCCATTAAGCTTACTTTTTCACTTAACTTTGGTAATTGCTTACCCAGTACAGACTCAACCTCAGAGTTAGTAAATGAATATACTGATATGCCTTGCGTGGTATTACAGGCAGTTAAAAATAACGCTGCAATAATAACTAAAATTCTCATGAGAACCCTTTTGTTTATAAATTAGTGATACAAAAAAAAGCCGCTATTAAAGCGGCTTATTAAAATAGTAACCAGCATATATTACGCTAGTTTTAGTGCATTAAGCTGCAAGTGTCGCTTTAAGTCGCGTTAGTGTGTCAGGTTCAACTGAACCAGCACTGAGCGCTAATAACTGTTTTAAATAATAGTTTAAATCAGCATGTTCGCCACGATGTTTGTCATCTAACATGGCTACTTGTTCTGCCATTCTAAGTGACTTATCGGTTGAACTTACGTTCGCTAATATTTCCATGCGCGTAATAAGTTGCTCTGTATTTAATGCTGTTTTAAGTGGTGCTTGATACTGACTTGGTAACGCTTCATTGTTTTCAAGTGCTGTAATTAACGCATCTAGATTAGCTTGCTCTGATTTGCTTGTAAGCAGTGCAAGTTTATCGTCAATAGCTGCTAGTAGCTTAGTAACTTTTGGCGCTAACGATCTAAATTGCGTGTACCCTTTCACTTTTGTTTCTAGGTCGTGCAACTGTGCTCTTTGATTTACATCGCTAAGTGCTGCTTCAAGCTCAGCAAGTTCTGCAACTGCTTGTTTATCTGACTCATTTTGATCAAGTTTTTGCTGCTCAAATTCACTACTACGTTTAGTAAATGTTTCATCGTTAAATTGACGAAATTTTTGCCATAACGCATTTTCAGCTTTTAAACCTGCAAAACCAATTGTTTGCCATTGCTGCTGCATTTGCTTCAACTCTTGGCACGCAGCGGCTAAATCATCGCTTTGTGATAATTGCTGCGCTTTTTCTACTAATTCATTTTTAAGTAAGGCATTACTTTTATGAAATGCGTTTAATAAAGCCAGTACTTGTTGTTGCTCGCTTTTATAACGATCGTTTAGTGTACGGTATGTTTTAGGGTCAACTTTACCTACACTGCGCCACGCTTTGTTTAAACGATTGTATTGGCTTTCATATTGTTTCCAATCAAAGTCATCCTCAGCCGTAGGCTGTAAATGAAGCGCGTGCATGTCGCTAATAATACTTTCGCGTTGTGCTTTTGAGGCCTCGCGTTGTACTTCTTGCTCTGCAAAGTAACTACGACAAGGTGCAAATAACAGCTCGATTTTTTCATCAAACTGCACGCCTTGTTGCTTTTCTTCATCTGTATCTAAACGACCTAACTCGTTCCAACGCTTACGTAGCACTTTTACTTGCTCTGCGCGTTGTTGTGGGTCAGTACACTCTTCACTTACTAATGCACTTACTTCCTCTAATAAAGCTTCACGCTTTGGTGCTGCAGCGTATTTTTGCCAATCTTTAGCATCTGCAAGTTGCGCTTCAAGTTCCGCTTTTATATTTACAAGCGGCTGTTGATATTGCTCAGTGAGTGTATTAAATAACTCTTCAAACCCTTTAAACACGCCAAAGGCAACATTAAAACGACCTTCTTCAATTAGGCGTTTAACATCACGAGCTTTGCGTTTTGCTTGGCTTTGGTTTTTTTCAAGTGGCTTAACTAGCTCACTCATTGGTGCTAAAAATTGCTTTTTATGCGTATTTAACTGTGTTTTAAACGTACTTTGCAGTGCACCATCTAAAATATTTAAATGACTACGCGCTGCTTTAAAACCATTATTAAATTCAGTTAGAGTTGCATCGTATTGCGCTAAATCTTCTGCTGGCTTAATTTCGCATAATGCTGCAAAAGCGAGTTTGTACTCTTTAATAGCCGTTGTTAGCTCAGGTAACTTAGCAACTTGAGTAAATAGTTTTTCTAACTTGCTTACAGCCAGTTTAGATTGTGCATTGTTAGCAAGTTCTGTTTCGCTAATAGCTTGCTTAGCTTGCGCTACTTTTGCATCAAGCCAATCTTGCTGAATTTGCTCTGGTGTTTCAAGGCCTAGCTGTAAGGCGTTTTCAATTTCTTCACTTAACGCTTCAACAGTTGCAAGCGCTAGCAATTGGCGCTGTTGTAGCGCTAATTTTTGCTGCTCTTTGTCGTGTACCGCTTTTAGCTGTTCAATGTGTGCATCTAACTTAGTGGTAATCGAAATATATTTTTCGTCAAGAAGCTTAACACGCTCATCACTTAGCCATTTGAGCTCAAGTGCTTGCCACTGGGCCATTAATTCACCGGCTTGTGGATTTACAACACCAAAATCTGTTTTTTCACGTAAGGCATTTAACTTAGCTAAAATAACGCGTGTTGCACTTTCAACCTGCAGTGGCATTTCAATTGCTAAACGCTCATTTTCAATATGCGTTTCAAGTGCTGCTTTTGCACCACCATTCGCATGCTTTAATAATGGCTTAATTAATTGATGAGTAATAACAAGTTCAACTAATTGAGTTTGTAGCTCTTCGCTACCTTCTTTAAATGCTTTTTCTACTAGTTTTGGATTTGCTAAACGTTTTAATAATTTAACGCGTACTTGCAGTTCTTTTTCTGCAAACGCTAACTTTTCGAGTGTTTTAACGGGTGCAAAACGCTCTATGTATTCGTTTTTAATTTGCGGTGTTAGTGCACTCTCGCTATTTAAAACAGCATTAGATATTTGAAGCTCTGCTATATCTTTTAATGCTTGATCTTGTTTATACGCTTTCCACCAAAGTGGTAACTCGTTTACTTTTTGTAGTGCTTTGCGGCGTATTTCAGCTGAGCTGTCTTCAAGTGCTAACGTGTTTAATATGGTTGCATCACGTTCAATGTCTAATTTTTCGATAGCATCAAGACGTACTTGTTGCTTAGGGTGTTTCCATTTCGGTGTAAAAAGGTGCTTAAAGATCATGTTCACTAAACCTAGCTATTTCGTTGTCTGATTTAAATTCTTTTTGTAGTTGAGCTTTTGTCTTTTGGATCATTTCACCATTAGCACCAATCGTAAATTGCTCGTTTGATTGAGCCACTTTTGCTTGATACAACATAACCAACTGCACTGTTTGTTGCTTTTGCTCGTCTGATAAAACGGTACCGTCTGGCCATTTGCCAGTTGATGCACCGTATTGTAAGCGTTCGAATAATTCGGGAGTAATATTTTGTACAAGATTGTCGATATTCATGTCATTTTTTCTTTTTTAGAGTCACTAAAACAATTCGGTTTATAAGATACCAAATACACCCTACGCCAATAGCCGCAGTATAAGCATACCACTGAAGCGTTTTTTCTTGCGGTTGTAAAAAGTACAAACAGAAAAAACCACCTAAAAATAAGATAAGCGCCAAAAAGGAGTGATTTATAAACATCTGCTTTTTTTTAATTCGCTGTTCGCGCTGAAGTTGCAAAACTTGCTCGTCGTTTAGCTCTGCAATGTTGCTTTCGCAATGCGGACATTGCTTATGTTTATCTGAAATTGATTTTGCACATTTTGGGCAACGAATAATCGCCATACTTCTCTCCATACTACGCATAAAAAAAGCGCCTTTCGGCGCCTTTATTGTACTTGTTTTATTTCTCGTTGTCTTTTTTGAATTCAAACCAATAACTAATTTTGGGGCGATAATTTTCTAAGTTGCCCACTAAGTTTAATTACTCTGCGTCTTTTGACTGCTTCTCTAAGCGTTTTTCCCAGAACGTGGCGTTTTTAATGCCTAATTTAACTGGATCAAATATGATTTTTCCGCCTTTTTTCTTCTGGTCTTCATAATCGCTCAAACATAACAAAGCAGGCTTAGCTACGAAGAAAATAGCTAAAATACCTAGTATGTTGATCCAGGCCATTAAGCCAACGCCAATATCACCAATAGTCCATATATAACCTGAATTGTTTACCATGCCGTATGCAACCATAAACATAATCACAAACTTCACGATAACAAGCGGAATACTGCCTTTAAAATAACGATTTAAGTAAGCAATATTAGTCTCTGCAATAAAGTAATAAGCAAGTATTGTGGTAAAGGCAAAGAAGAACAATGCGATGCCAACAAATGCCTGCCCAAAGCTACCAAATACACTAAATAGAGCCATTTGAGTAAAGGCTGCTGAACCCACTTCAGTGGCTGCATCAACATTTTGAACAATAAATTGCCCTGCTGGTAACTCACCCACAATGTTATATTGCTGCGTTATTAAAATCATCAACGCTGTTGCTGTACACACAAAGATGGTATCAACGTAAACAGAGAAAGCTTGTACTAACCCCTGTTGAGCAGGGTGATCAACTTCTGCAGCGGCTGCTGCATGAGGCCCAGTACCTTGGCCTGCTTCGTTAGAATATATACCGCGTTTAACGCCCCAACCAATAGCAGCACCAAAACCGGCCTGCGCAGTAAACGCATCACTAATAATTAAATAAAATATATCACCCACTTTATCTAAATTTAAAAATACTACGATTAATGCCAATACTATGTAACCAAGCGCCATAAATGGCACTACTATTTGCGTAAAGTTCGCAATACGCTTTATTCCGCCGAAAATAATAAACGCCAAAACAATAAGGATAATTGCCAATGCGACCAATTTAAAGCTACCTACGTCACCAAAGCTAGTAGAAACCATATTGCCATCGCCAAACACTTGGGTAAACGCATTACCTACCGCATTTGCTTGTACGCCTGGCAGAAAAACACCACATGCAATAATTGCCGAAACAGCAAATAAAACAGCTAGCCATTTTTGCCCTAAACAACGGTCAAAATAATACGCTGGGCCGCCACGATATTGCCCGTTTTCTTCTGTTTTATAAATTTGGCCTAAAGTAGATTCTGCATATGCGGTACTTGCACCTAGAAAAGCAACAACCCACATCCAAAAAATAGCACCTGGTCCACCAAAACCGATAGCTGCTGCAACACCTGCAATATTACCTACGCCAACTCGTCCAGACAACGATACTGCAAGGGCTTGAAAAGATGAAATACCTTTATCAGACGTGTTAGGACTAAATAATAACTTACACATTTCTTTAAAATGTCTAACTTGAGCAAATCGAGTTAATACTGAATAAAACAAGCCTGCGCCTAGGCATAAATAGATGAGTGCATTACTCCAAACAACATCATTAACAGCGCTTACAAAAGCTTCCATGGATATCCTCTATAGTTATATTTATTATTTTTAATTACGAGACTCTGCTTTAGCTACTACGCAACATAAGTTTCACGAAATAAGGTTTTACCTCTCCCGTCCCGACTCATTATTTAATTAATCTTAACTTAAGTACCCCAACTTTGTTAACACTTAATTTTCAAAATATCTAATTACGTAGCTATTATAAGGCACTACATCAGCAGTATTTAAAGGAAAGTAGATTGATTTGTACCGATACGGTGATGATACGCGGCGAAGAAACGTTAAAAACGTTTTGGAGTGAAGTTGCTATATGATTATTATTTTTTGTAAAAGGGGTTTTACTAAAAGCAAAAAGGGCATCAAAACTATTGATACCCTTCAAATAAATGTTTTATCTTAAATTATCAACAACATTAACAATTGCCGCTAACGTATCTTGACCAAATTGATACGAACGACGGTCTGACCAGCCATAGTCTGGATCAGGTAAATCGTTGTTGTCTTTAAATGGCATTTCAATTGTGTACGTTAATGCTTTGAATTCTTCAGCAGTAGCTGATGAACCTACAGTAAGGTTAGCTTTGCCGGGCTCATCTTTTGGATAGCCATGCTCATCTTGAAACTCTGGAGTAATAGTTAAAAGCGCAGCTTTAAAGCTATCTTCAAGGCCTTTAAGACGAGCATCGTAACTTGGAATACCTTCGCTGCCTGCCACAAAGTTATACGGAATAGCTTCATCGCCGTGTATATCTAAGTGCATATCTAAGCCAGCTTCGCGCATTTTATTTAGTACTAGGTAAACCTCAGGGCTATTTTCCATGCTTGGTGTCTGCCATTCACGGTTTAAGTTAACGCCTTTAGCATTAGTACGGAGATGTCCGCGTGCGCTGCCATCTGGATTCATATTTGGCACAACGTAAAACACTGCTTTTGATAGAAGCGCAGCTGCATGTGGGTCTTCGTCATCAAGAAGTTTGTGCAGTAGACCTTCAACATACCACTGCGCCATTGTTTCACCTGGATGTTGACGTGCTGTGATCCAGATATTTTTCTTATCTTCACTTGGCTCACCAATTTTGAGCACACTCATATCGCGGCCATCAAGTGTTTCACCAAGCGTTATTAATTGGCAAGCGCCTTGGCTTTGTGCCCAAGATAATAAATCTAAATGGCGGTCGTAACTGTATGGCGCAAAGTAAGCAAAATACACGCTGCCGCACTCTGGTTCAATTTCAAAGCTTAATGTGCCATTTTCATAGCTTGATGGTACACGAAACCATGTTTGGCGGTCATATGATGCAACGGCTTGATACCCTTCCCAACCATCTGGGTAAGCTGATTTATCAAGCTCATTAATATTTAACTTATGCAATTGGTAAGGCGTTGTTTCAAGACGAAAGTGAAACCACTGATAAAATTCAGACTGGTGATCTTTATTAATTTCTAATTGAATATTTAAAGGATCGGTGGCTTCAATAACTTTGATATTACCACTGTCGAAATTGCTGCTGATTTTCATGAAAAAAACCTTTAGGTTGAATAAGTTTATCTGCTTATTAATTCACAGAACTGACATTATTTTGTAAATAGTAAAACGAATGTGCATTTTCTTAATTAAAGCCTATCACAAGGCATACGCTTTAAAAATAATACACGACCAAAAAAGCCAGCAACATGCTGGCTTTTAAGTCACTGCAAATAAATTAGCGAGGTAAGCTTGGGAATGACACTTCGGCCATATCGCGCATACAACGAACTACTTGGCAGCTGTAACCAAACTCATTGTCGTACCATACATATAAAACAATACGGTTATCTTCAACAATCGTTGCTTGTGAATCAACAACACCTGCGTAACGGCTACCTACTAAATCGGTAGAAACAATTTCCGTTGATGCTGTGTAATCAATTTGGTCACGTAAGTCTGAATGAAGTGCAGTATCGCGTAAAAATGCGTTTAGCTCTTCAACTGATGTGCTTGTTGCTAAGTTAAGGTTCAAAATAGCTAGCGACACATTAGGTGTAGGTACGCGGATTGCGTTACCTGTTAATTTGCCTTCAAGCTCTGGTAATGCTTTTGAAACCGCTTTTGCAGCCCCTGTCTCAGTAATTACCATGTTAAGTGCTGCGGCACGGCCACGGCGCTCTGCTTTGTGGTAGTTATCAATAAGGTTTTGATCGTTCGTGTACGAGTGTACAGTTTCAACATGGCCATTATTAATACCAAACTTATCGTTTAGTGCTTTAAGCGTTGGTGTAATTGCATTGGTTGTACAGCTTGCTGCACAAACAATTTTATCTTCAGGTAAAATATCTTTGTTATTAACACCATATACGATGTTTTTGATATTACCTTTTGCAGGCGCTGTTAATAATACTTTTGCAGCGCCCTTACACTCTAGATGTTGGCCAAGGCCCGCTTCGTCTTTCCAAATACCGGTGTTATCAACAATTAATGCATTGTCGATACCGTATTGGGTGTAATCAATTTCGCTAGGAGAGTTAGCGTAAATAACCTGAATGTAGCTACCGTTGGCTTTAATTGCGTTACGTTCTTTATCAATAGTGATTGAGCCATTGAATGGACCGTGAATTGAATCACGACGCAGTAAGCTTGCACGCTTTTCAAGATCACCCTCTTTACCGCCACGCACAACAATAGCGCGCAAACGTAAATCTGAATATGGACCTGATTTTTCAATTAATAAACGCGCTAGTAAACGACCAATACGACCAAAACCATACAATACAACATCGCGTGGTTCTTTCGCTGGTAAGTCAGCTATTTCTGCAAGTTCATCTTTTACAAATTCTTCTACTGAGCGGCCTTTTGCAGCTTCAGTGAACAAATAACTATATGCAAGCTTACCAATATCAATACGTGCAGAGTTTAATTCCATTTTGCTGATAGCTTCTAAAAATGGGAAGCTTTCACGCAAACGTAATTTAGTGCCTTCAAACTGAGCAACGGTTTTGTGAGATTTGATAATATCGATAGTACTGGCATTTACGAGAGGACGGCCATATACAGCGATTTCGATACCACGATTACGGTAAAGTTTACCAATGATTGGTTGCATGCTTTCTGCGTAATCTTGGCGCTCTTGCCAACTATTTGTGTATTCTAACTCGTGAGATGAGGTCATTTTATTTACCTAAGTTTATCATTTTGAACGGATAGCCTTTAAAAATGCACTATATTTTGAGAGTAATGCACTTCAGGCAGGGCTATTCTAATTTAATCTGAAGTTATTCTCTACTGTTAGGCGTTAAATGATTGCGTTAGAATAACAAGGTAGATATTCATTTGGGGTTAAGGGATGCTTAAAAAAGCAAGTGTACTATTGGGTTTGCTAACGTTGACAGGGTGTGAAGAGCCCTTGACACTCGCACAAGTGTGCAAAGAAACACCTGGCTTTTGTAGCGACTTAAACAAAGACAGTCACTGCAAGGATGAGCGTTCTGATGTAATTATCAAACGTTACATAGAATACAAAGACCCTACTGATGAAAATAAATACCAATTACTCAAAGACTTTGAATCCTATAACCAATGTATAACTGTGGCTGCCAAAATTGAACATATTAAGTTAAAAGCTAAAAAAACGTCACGTATTGACGGTCAATTAACGAGCATTAAAGAAATGACTCGGTTATACCAAGATACCCAGAATACGAACCATCCAGGTTTGCTCTACTACCAATGGTCACGAAATAATAACCAAAACGCACTGACTAAATTATTGGCGATAGAAAATGACAAAAGTGTAACGCAAAGTGCCGAAATGCAATTTTTTTTAGCATCGTACTATATTAAGTTCGACGATGAAAAAACCATTGATTTGCTTTATAAAACTTTAGAGCTCAATAAAAAAGACAACGTACCGAATCCTGAAGTGTATACATCACTTATTAGTCTTTTTTATAAACATGATAAATTTAAGCATGCATATATATTTTCTAAAGTAGCGCAAATGTCGGGGATTGAAAATATTGACGTGTTTGAAATTGAGCAGCAATTAATAACGAATGGTAAAAGCTTAGACAGCCTAGATGTACTTGCAGAGCAAACATTTCAGCAAATAATGGCAGGTGATTTTGTATCTCCTCGAGAGTTTTAATTTATAACCGCAAAAATAACCTAATACCAATCTGCTTATATATGGGGTCTATTGAACGTTAAGGAAATTACGCTAGAACTAGGCAAAAATTTTGTATCTAGTTGTTCTAAATAAAACATTTTTAACGACGTTATAGTGCAATTTAATTCGTTAAATTGATCAAAGATTTATGCAGGTTGGTATAATTTAATAACTAGGTTATTCAGGCAAATAAAAAGGCAGCTTACGCTGCCTTTTTTTATTTTGCTTTGCTTGTGCCCACTTCTACGCGGGTTTTAAGCTTTTGACCTGGTCGAAAAGTCACCACGCGACGTGCCGAAATAGGAATATCTTCGCCTGTTTTCGGGTTGCGGCCTGGTCTTTCTTTTTTGTCTCGAAGATCAAAGTTACCAAATCCAGAGAGCTTAACCTGCTCGCCTTTTTCTAGCGCTGAGCGGATTTCTTCAAAAAACGCTTCAACTAAATCTTTGGCATCTTTTTTATTGATCCCGAGCTTTTCAAATAGGTGTTCAGCTATGTCGGCTTTAGTAAGCGCCATATCTAGTCCCTCAACGATGCATTAAACTGTTCGGCCAATTCGGCCACCACGTTATCAACTACTAGATTGATATCTTTCTCTTCGAGTGTTCTATCAACCGCTTGCAGTGTTAGAGCAATCGCCAAACTCTTATAATTTGGCTCAATACCTTTGCCCTTATACACATCGAATAAGTTTAGGTCAACCAATTGATTTCCGCCAACTTTTTCGATCACGCTTAAAATGTCGCCGGATTTAACGCTGTCTGCCACTAAAATCGCGATGTCGCGGCGATTTGAAGGGAATTTAGACACCCCTTCTGCTTGCGGTAAATTTCTTTTTTCTATTGCTGACATTTCAATTTCAAAAACAAAAGTTGCGTTGTTGATATCTAACGACTTTTGAGCTTGAGGATGTAAAGCACCAAAAAAACCAACCTTTTTGCCATCAACATATATTACAGCTGATTGACCAGGGTGAAGTCCATCTGACTGCTCGGCTTTAATTTCAAAGCGAGTAACGTCATTAGTAATTGCAAGTAAGGCTTCAACATCACCCTTTAAATCGTAAAAATCAACGTTACGTTTTTCTTCAACCCAATGTTCACCATTTACAAGACCCGTAATAACGCCGCCAATAACCGGTACTTGGTAAACACTATTTTCTGCACTTTCGTCGCTTATAAATTTAAGACCATGTTCGAATAAACGAATACGAGGCTGTTGGCGATTTTGGTTATACGCTACAGACGCTAATAAACCCGGCATTAAACTTACACGCATTGCAGACATTTCAATTGAAATAGGGTGCGGTAATACCATTGCTTTACACTCTGGGTGTAAAATAGCTTGTGCTTTAGGGTCTACGAAGCTGTATGTAATTGCTTCTTGGTAACCACGAGTCACTAACGTATTGCGGAACTTGCTAAGCGCAATAGTTGCTTCGTTATGTGTCGTCATTTTAAGTTTTGCAGTTGGTGCAACATTTGGAATGCTGTTGTAACCATAAACACGTGCTACTTCTTCAATTAAATCTTCTTCGATGCGAATATCAAAACGGTAGCTTGGTACGTCCGCACTCCAGCTTTCATTTTCTACTTTAACATCAAGACCTAAACGCGTAAGAATATCTGTTACTTTAGCATCTTCAATATGATGACCAATAACACGGTCTAAACGTGCACGACGAAGACGTACTTCAGTCACTTTTGGTAGTTTGTCAGCCGCAACAGCTTCAACTACAGGACCTGCTTGACCACCTACAATCTCAAGAAGAAGTGCTGTTGCACGTTCCATTGCATCATGTTGTAGAGCAAAATCAACACCGCGTTCATAACGGTGTGAAGCATCAGTGTGTAAACCGTAGCTACGTGCTTGCCCTGCAATTGCTACAGGATTAAAAAATGCGCTTTCAAGTAATATATCAGATGTTTTATCTGTAACACCTGATTGCTCACCACCAAAAATACCTGCAATTGCAAGTGCTTTGTTATGATCGGCTATCACAAGTGTTGTGTCGTTTAATTTAGCGGTGTTACCGTCTAATAAAACAAGTTCTTCACCTGCGTTTGCACTACGTACTTTAATACCACCTTCAATCGCATTTAAATCAAACGCGTGCATTGGGTGACCAAGTTCAAGTAATACATAGTTAGTAACATCAACTACTGGGTCGATTGAACGTACGCCACTGCGACGTAGCTTTTCAACCATCCAAAGCGGTGTTTCTGCATCAAGGTTAATGCCCTTTATCACACGACCAAGGTAACGAGGACATGCATCTTCATTAACTAGCTCAATTGATACTTTGTCATCAATTGTTGGAGTAACAGCTGGAATATCTAATACGTTTACGTCAATACTATTTAAAACGCCTACTTCGCGTGCTAGACCTTTTATACCTAAGCAGTCACCACGGTTTGGTGTTAAATCAACATCTATAATATTATCATCAAGACCTAGGTAATCACGTAAATCAGTGCCTACTGGTGCATCGCTTGGCAATTCCATAATGCCGTCGCCTTCTTCGCTAATACCTAGCTCAACAAAAGCACATAGCATTCCGTTTGAAGGTTGGCCGCGTAGTTTGGCTTTTTTAATTTTAAAGTCACCAGGCAGTACAGCGCCCACAGTTGCAACAGCAACTTTAATACCTAAACGACAATTTGGTGCACCACACACGATATCAAGTAGCTCATCGCCACCTACGTTAATTTTGGTAACACGCAGTTTATCTGCATCAGGGTGTTGTCCACATTCAACAACTTCACCTACAACTACGCCATTAAATTTGGCAGCAGCAGGCTCAACGCCATCAACTTCTAGACCAGCCATTGAAAGCTGTTCCGAAAGAGCTTGCGTATCAATAGCAGGATTAACCCACTCTCTTAACCACTTTTCACTAAATTTCATTTTATTGTTTCACTCTTAACGGAACTGGTTCAGGAATTTTAAGTCATTTTCGAAAAATGCACGCAAATCGTTTACGCCATAGCGCAACATAGTTAAACGCTCTACACCCATACCAAAAGCAAAGCCGGTGTATTTTTCTGGGTCAATGCCCACAGACTTAAGTACATTTGGATGTACCATGCCGCAGCCTAGTACTTCTAACCACTTACCGTCTTTACCCATAACATCTACTTCAGCCGAAGGTTCTGTAAACGGGAAGAATGAAGGACGGAAACGAATTTCCATATCTTCTTCAAAAAAGTTACGTAAAAAATCATGCAAAATACCTTTTAGCTCAGTAAAGCTAACATCGGTATCAACCATTAAACCTTCAACCTGATGGAACATAGGTGTATGTGTTTGGTCGTAATCGTTACGGTATACGCGTCCAGGTGAAATAATGCGCAGTGGTGGCTGCTCAGTTTCCATAGTACGAATTTGCACGCCACTTGTTTGTGTACGTAGTACTAATTTAGGGTTGAAATAAAAGGTATCATGATCAGCACGTGCTGGATGGTGCTCTGGAATATTTAGCGCATCAAAGTTATGAAAATCGTCTTCGATTTCTGGACCAGATTTAACTTCAAAACCTAACTCACCAAAAAAGCTTTCTATGCGCTCAATAGTGCGCGTAACTGGGTGTAAACCGCCAGTAGGCATAACACGCCCTGGTAGAGTTACATCTATAGTTTCAGCAGCTAGTTTTTCTTCAAGTGCTTTACTTGCTAGCAACTCACGCTTTTCGTTGATAGCAGCTTGTACATCTTGTTTAGCTTGGTTTATAACTTGGCCTGCTTCTTTACGTTCTTCAGGTGCTATTTTACCTAACGTTTTAAGTAAGCTAGTGATTTCGCCTTTTTTACCAAGATAATTAACCCTGATATCTTCTAACTGCGCTATTTCACTGGCACTGGCTACCGCCTCAAGTGCTTGCGCTAATATGTTTTCTAAGTTCATTCGATACCTGACCTTTCACAGAAGGTGATTGCTTAAGAGCGTGTTGGCCTTTCAAGATTGCTTTACAACAGTGTGGTTGGTTATTAAATAAGGTTAAGCATTGGACTGTAGTTTCCTACATAAGTCATGCAATAACGCTAAATAAAGACCAAACACATGCAGTTTGAAGTGTTTATCTCGGAGGCTACTTTCTTTGTTGTTCGGGTTTCGCATATAAATACTACGCTAAAGTCCTCACGACGCGATTAAAGCACTCTTAAGTTAAACAAATTCCAATCAGGAAAGGTAAACACGCTCTGATAATAGCTTATGATAACTGAAAGAAGGGTCTAGATTCTAGACCTACTACAGCTTTAACGTTGATTTTATAAAAGGAATAGTTAATTTTCGCTGTGCTGCCATAGATGCATGATCTAATTTGTCGAGTACATCTAATAAAGCACGCATATCACGGCTTAAACGGGTTAGTAAAAAGCGTGCACACTCATCACTTAATTCAAGGCCGCGCATATGAGCGCGCTTAACAAGTGCTTGTGCTTTATCGTCGTCACTCATAGAACGAATTTGAAAGGTTGTTCCCCACGTTAAGCGAGACTCTAAGTCAGGCAGCGAGATATTAAGCATGCTAGGAAGTAAATCGGCAGTTACTACTAACATTTTTCCGGGTTCGTTAAACCGGTTAAAAAAGTTGAATAGTGCTTTTTCCCATGCATCATTGCCTGCAACTAAATGCACGTCATCAATACATAGAACATCAAGTGCTTCTAAACCGTCTAATACCATAGGTCCAAAGTCAATTACTTCGCGCATAGACAGCAGCATATTAGATAGGCCACGCTCTTGTGCTTTAATGCAAGTTGCATACAAAAGGTGAGACTTACCCGAATCACCTAACCCACATAAATAAGTATACTGAAACTTTTTAGCTAACTTCGAAAAGCTATCTTTTAAATGGTTAACCTCTAACGAATCTTCCCCACCAAAGTACGATGCAAATGTTTCGTCATCCGGCAAGGTAACCGGTAATGCCATTTGCATCGGCTCAGAAGTTAGCATTATGGCGTTATCCATTGATACTCTAAGCTATTTTTATCAACAACATGATAAAAAGCGCGTGGATCCTCATAATCTTTAAATGAGGAGTCTAACCCTAACCCTTTTTTAAGATCGCTTAGGTTACCAGTGTGGTTTAGTTTAAATTCTACAAATTCTGGTGTTTTACGAACAATTTTAACTTGCGTAACAACGCTTAAGTTCAATAATCTTTGCTTTGCTAATTCAACATCAACAAAACTTTGCGTGCCTTTTAATGTTAGCGTGGCCGCGGCTTGTTCATAATAAGCATTTGGATCAATAGCGTACTCGCTTGCAAGGCCTCGAGCTAAGGTATCAATCATTTGACTCACTATTTGCTGCTTATCGCCCGTTAATCTATTTGAATCAAATTGATCATCATTAGTAAAACGCCAATCTAAAATCCAATTTTCGCTATCTGCTTCTTTATACATTCTTGCTGTAATACTTCGCTCAGCACTGTATCGTCTAGAGGCCTCTTCTACTGGTTCTGAAAAGTTACCCCATACCTCAGGAATACCTACTAAACGTCTATCTTGTAAATCAAGTAATGGCACAACGACAGGTAAACCACGACGCCCAGCTTTGTCATAAATTAACTGCTCTAATTGCGGGTAACTTTCTTGTGTTACTAATTCTCTGCGCCAATTGTCTTCAATACCTAACCATATTGCGACTAATGGGCGTTGTACTCCCCATAAAGGTAAGTTTAACTCTTTGATTAACGCATTGATCTTTCGAGCTTCAAATTTAACAACAAGTTTCAATTGTCCATTTGCTCTCTCGTCATATTCAAACTTAAGCATATAATCAGAAATATCTTTAGTGCGTTGCTGTGCTAATTTATTTTGATCCGCGGTTTCATCACCGCTTACTTTCACTAAAACATTGAGCAAAGCTTTACGACTCGCAGCTAATCGAGTGTCTCGTGTTTTGTCATCCACTTTTAAAATATCTTGATATAGATCAGTTACTTCAACTGCCGACGCAGAAAAACAAAATAAAATGGATATGGCGCTAATTAATAATCTATACACAGGCTGTTAGTTCTTGGTTTTAAACTGATCTGATCCTAAATCAAAGACAGTAACAAAGCAAAATTAAATTTGTTATCTAAGGAAATGAAAGTAATTAGCTTTTATAGAAAGTAAAAAAGATTAAATATGAATAAGATAGTTGAGTGAGTTGTACGCTATTCACCTACATTTAACTTTACTACACTTTTCAAAACGCGAACCTCTCGGGTTTAGTTAGATCATGAAGGTATTTAATGTAAGTACTTGATGATGTTATGGTTAAGATTATTCGTTATTGGCTCGCATTTAATCTTTCTTCAGGCGTAAAAAATCGTTAGATACGGGCTCTCTACAATTTGAAGTCGGTGGGCTACGCAGTAGGATGTCGTAGTGCCCACAGCGGTGGAGAGTCATAGTGAAAATGCTGAGCGGAGATTTTTCATGATTTTAGCGTCGGGAATCGCTACGCTCGCCCGCCCTACGTGCTAGGTGTTGATGTGAGTGTGTATTTATTGCGCGCATTTCACTTTTCTACAGACGTAAAAAAGCCCGAATCGTTAGATTCGGGCTTTCTACAATGTGAAGCTTGGAAATGTCGTGGTGCCCACAGCGGTGGAGAGCCACAGTGAAATGCTACACTATTATCGGTCGAAGCTTTAGTTTCACTACTGAGTTCGGCATGGGCTCTTGGCTATTTACTAAATCCCAGACAGCAAAAAACCCGTCACATTGCTGTAACGGGTCTCTACAATTTGAAGCCTGGTAATGTCCTACTTTCACATAGCAAATGCTACACTATCATCGGCGCTGTTTCGTTTCAC
>NZ_JBEOOQ010000024.1:0-69802 GCF_040309305.1 Pseudoalteromonas sp. RB2-MNA-CIBAN-0110
TTCAATGCTAAGAGACGGTGTTTCATGGGTAGCGCCAAAAGTTATAAATTAACTATTGACGCCATAGTCTCTTGTTAGCTACCTTTTATTTGGTTTCGCATATGTTCAAGCATAAACTGTGTAAACTCTGTTATTTCAGTTCTAAACTGCTGGTTTTGTCTAACTATTTCGTCTATTTCATATGAGGCTAAATTAGAGATATTTCTACTAACAATTAACCTCTCTTTACCGAATTTATAATTTTCAAATGAATTTAAGTTTTGAAGTATTTTTTCATAATGAGTTTTTTCAATTAAAATAGCGCTATTTCTAATTTGTTTTTTCGCTTTCTGAACCGCTTTGATAAATGATTTCAAATTTTCATTTGACGCTGACTCCCACAATTTATCTACTTCATTTTGTAATTCTGACAAAGCAATCCACAACTCATTATATAATTTAAATTGCCCCTCAAAGTAAAGTGAGAATGTAACCTTTTGACGCTCTGATTCTCGTTGCAATTCTGATTTTATTGCTTCAAGTTCAGATGTGTATTTAAGTTTGTCTTTTTCTAGGATTCTATTCGCCCACACCTTACCAAGCCAGGTGCTAAAACCTGCTATGAGTAAAGCTGAACCACCTACAGAAGCAATGATAGCGCCTGAAATTTTAAATATATCGTCAATGCTCATAAATACTCTTGGTAGCTAACAGCTTTATCAGAGGACACTTTCCTCTTTTTATGAGCAAAGTATGTCCTCTTAATTATTTTTTAATATTAATAGCAAATCCTGTAACACATTGCGAGTATTAAACTTTAAGTCGGGCCGTTCTTTTAATAATATGCAGAAAAGAGGAAAACGTCCTCATTTCTAGACTTATGAGGAAAAACGCCAGCGCGGTACATAAATGCAGCAATTAAGTATTTAAAATGAAAACCAAACCCGATTTTAAATCATTTAATATTCACTAAAAAACGGCTGCGATAATGCAAGTAACCGCTTTAAGTACACTTGTTTGTGTAAGCATATTATAAAAGGTGATTTGTGGCTGGTGGAAGCTGTAAAAAACGAGGTCATAAATTATTTACTAAACGCGTCTTCCTACTTTTAAAACAGGGCAGACGCGTTTAAATATTATTTATTTGGCTTTTTTAGCCTCTAGAGTTTCTATTTCACTCCAGATTTTTTCGGCTTCTGCACTTAACATTGCAAAGCCTTTAATGTCGCCTTTTCTTTGTGCCTGCATGCCTTGCTCTAGCTTTACGTCGTATTCTTTACGCAGTTTTTTTATTGGGTCAGGCTTTAAAAATGAAAACATTAGTATTCTCTTAATTTATTAAATTATATGTAGTTAGTGTACGCATTAATGGGCTTAATAGTTCTTTGTTTGGTGAAAATGTTTACTTTGCGCTTTAAAAGCGCAAAGTAAACACGGTGTAACTATTAACGTACTGTGTGCTAGTTCTAGTGCTTACGTTTCTGGCTCTAGGCGTTTAATACCTTGGCCATCAATACCTAAATAAATAAAACCATCGCTGCCTTGGGCTAGGCTGCGAACTCTGCCAATGCCATCGAGTATTTTATATTGCTTAACAACCTTGCCCTTTGAGAGTTCCAGCGCGCTAATGAAAGCAAACTTCATGGAGGCTAGTAATAGTTTACCTTTTAACTGTGGGTATTTATCACTCGTTACATACAACATATCGGAAGGGGCAATTGAAGGGGTCCAGTGTAATACGGGCGATTGCATACCGTCTTTTTCTTTAAGGTCTGTGAACTTGGTACCGCTGTAGTTAACGCCATAACTTACTAAAGGCCATCCGTAGTTAGCGCCTTTTTTTATAATGTTAAGTTCATCGCCGCCGCGTGGCCCGTGTTCGTGAGACCATAAAATATTGTTTTGATTATCAAACCACATGCCTTGTGGATTACGATGCCCATAAGACCATGCCGCATGCTTTGCATCGTTTTGTTTAACAAACGGATTGTCGCTTGGGATACTACCATCTTCGTGTAAGCGATAAATTTTACCGCCATCCCGCGTGAGATCTTGCGGGTTTATGTCGCGCGAGCCGCGATCGCCAATTGAAAAATAAACATAACCTTCATCATCAAACACAATACGGCTGCCGTAGTGCTGGCCTTTGCTACTATTATGCTCGCCTTTGTATAGCAATTGCTGATCAGACAACTGCGTATGATCGCTATTTAGCTTGGCGCGCATTAGGGCGGTGTTACTTCCGCTTCCTTTGCCCTCACTACTTGAGTAACTAAAGTACAGCCATTGGTTTTGCTTACTATCGGTGTGTAGTGATAAATCAAGCAACCCACCTTGGCCATTAGCGTCAATGTCGGGCAACCCAGAGACCTTAGTTAACGTAGTGGTATTTTTAGGTAATAAATATAACGTTCCACTGCGCTCAGATATTAACAAATCACCATTAGCTAAAGGCTCAATAGCCCAAGGTATAACCACACCTTCTGCCGCTGTTACTGCGTTAATGTTAAGCGGTAAAGTATCGAGTTCTTTATAGTTTTTTATGTAATCGCTTTGTGCATTTGCGGGTGCGTTAATAGCAAACATAGCAACGGCTAAGCCTGCACTTATTAGTTTAGGGAGTGTGTTATGTGACATTAAATTTATCATTATGGCTTCCAAAATTAATCCAATCTTACATAACCTTAACATGGCATAAATAAATTTGTTAAGCGTTGAGTTGAATGAAAAACACACACTTATATTTTTATACGATGGCCTTTTAACAGAAAATTGTTTTAGTAATTAGCGCTAATAAAAAATTGAATAATTACTCTATTGGGGTTGAAAACTAAAAATTTCAGCGTACACTTGTGCGCTGAAGTTTGAGCGTACACGTGTAAGTTCAAACGTTAAGTATTTTACGATCCAAGAGATTAATAGTGATGATAATTAAAGTATTAAACCAATTTTCAAAATGGTTTTTACACCATCAAAGTTTTGCAGGCTACATAGAGCCAATAATGCAGGTGTTTAAACCTGCATGGAGTGCAGGGCAGTTTAGAGCGCAAGTAGTTAGTACCGCTGTGCTTGATGGCGGCTTTTTAAGTGTGCAACTTAAGCCAAGCAAACATTGGCAGGCACATACGTCAGGGCAGCATATAAGTTTAACGCTTGAAATTAATGGGCGATTATTAACACGCGTTTTTACCGTGGCTTCAAGCGCTCAGCAATTTAAAAATACTGGGTTAGTGCGTTTACTAATCAAAACAAATACGCAAGGGCGCTTTACTGGCTTACTCAGCAGCGCATTAAAAGCGGGTTTGTGGTGCAATATTTCTGCGCCAAACGGCGACTTTGTATTTAAAAACACACATACACCAGCCACTTTTATTGCAGGCGGCTCGGGTATAACACCTATGCTGGCTATGCTTGATGATTACTTAAACCAAACTACGCAAAAAGTGTCGTTAGTGTATTACGCAAAAGCCACTGAGCATCAATGTGTTGATGAGCTGAGTGAGTTTGCGGCGCAATTTGAGCATTTTTCGTTTTTATTATTAACGCGTGAGCAATCAAGCGATATAACCAGCGATATAACCAGCAATATTAAGCCGTGGGAAAACCCAGACATTTACTGCTGTGGCCCTGCAGCATTTATGCAAACGGTGAGCGATTTTGCTAAAACGCATAAGCTAAATTACTACCAAGAGGCCTTTGGTTTGGCGCTGCCTAGCTTAAATGATGACAGCCAATTTAATGTAAAAATTAACGCCAGTGCCCATGTTGTATCGGGCAACGATGTTTTACTACCTCAGTTTGAAGAAAAAAAGCTACCCGTTAAACGCGGTTGCGGTATTGGTATTTGCCATCAATGCCAATGTATTAAAAAGTCAGGCGTGGTACGTAATTTAAAAACAGGTGAATTGAGTGACAACGGCGAGCAGTTAATACAACTTTGCGTAAGCCAACCTGTTAGTGATTTGGAGTTACAATTATGAAAAACATTAATTATGACATGCTCGCAAGCGAGTTAGATGCCATTAAAATGGACACCCTTGGCAAAGTAGGTCAACAAGATGCTGACTACATTCGCTCTGTTGTGCGCAAACAGCGAGTGTGTGAATGGAGCGGGCGAATTTTACTTATGCTTGGTTTTATTCAGCCACTATTGTGGGTTGCAGGCGTGCTGCTATTAGCACTTGCTAAAATTTTAGACAATATGGAAATTGGCCACAATGTAATGCACGGTCAATACGACTGGATGAACGACAAGCAACTTAACTCACAACATTATGAGTGGGACATAGCGTGCGATGGGCAAAGTTGGCACCGAGTTCATAACTTTGAACACCATACGTATACTAATATTATTGGTAAAGACCGTGATTTTGGCTATGGCTTGTTGCGTTTAAGCGATGATTTTAAGTGGCGTTTTAAAAATGTATGGCAGTTTTTTACGTATATTAATTTAAGTGTGTTATTTCAGTGGGGCGTGTCGTATCACGAGTTGGCTGCAGAGCGTGTTTTTATTGGTAAAAAGAAAGAAAACCGCGAAGGGCTTGTATCACACTCTACATTAAAGCAGCGCTTTTTTAGTAAAGGCGCTCGCCAGTTAATTAAAGATTATGCGATATTTCCGTTACTTGCAGGGCCTTTATTTTTATGGGTATTGGCGGGGAATTTAGTAGCTAACTTAATCCGTAATTTATGGACATCGACCATAATATTTTGTGGTCACTTTACTGAAGAAACGCAAACTTTTAAACAAGAAGACTGCGTAAACGAAACCCAAGGGCAGTGGTATTACCGCCAAGTACTGGGTTCGTCTAATATTAAAGGGCCGCATTGGTTTCATGTTTTAACAGGGCATTTGAGCTGTCAAATAGAGCATCATTTATTTCCTGATATGCCGTCTTCGCGCTATCAAGAAGTTGCGCCACAAGTACAAGCTGTTTTGAAAAAACACGGTGTTGATTATCATACGGGTGGATTTTTTAGACAGTATACGTCGGTGTTAAAACGTATTATTAAATATTCGTTTAAATAAACATGTTTTAATTAACGAATGAAAAAAGCGGTCTGTGTAACTACACTGACCGATTTTTTTGTTTATTGCACTCAATACGGTTGATTAGTAAACAGCACTTGCAAAAAATTCTCATAGTTAATTAAAAAAGCCTTACTTTAGCTATGGTTAAATGGCGGGTGATTGTCATACAATGGAGGGAAATAGACCACACAAGAGAGATTAAAATGGCCGCATTTGGTACCGTGTTTATGCCGCAGATGATTCAAGCTCGTTTTTCTGATAATAAATGGAGCGAAAGCTCAATTGTCCCTTCCGATAAACTTGAACTTCATGCTGGTGCGCACGTTCTTCATTATTCAAGTACATGTTTTGAAGGCTTAAAAGCCTTTCGCCATGAAGATGGTTCTGTTTATCTTTTTAGAATGGATGCAAACATTGCACGCATGCAACAAAGCTCAGCGCTATTAAGCTTACCGAGTTTTGACAGTGATATGCTAAAAACGATGATTATCGATATTATGCGTGAATACGCAGATGAAACGCCATTACCACCAGGCTCTATGTATATTCGCCCAACGCACATTGGTACTGAGGCGGCAATTGGTAAAGCGGCTGCGCCGTCAATGAGCTCGCTTTTATACACGTTACTATCGCCAGTAGGTGATTACTTTGCCGGTGGCGCAACTGCACTGCGCGTACTGCTTGAAGAAGATGGTATGCGCTGCGCTCCGCACATGGGTATGGTAAAAAGTGGTGGTAACTACGCCAGTGCTCTAGCACCTATTAGTGCTGCACGAACTAAGTATCAAGCAGATCAAATTTTATTTTGCCCAGGTGGCGACGTACAAGAAACCGGTGCTGCTAACTTTATACTTATTGATGGCAACGAAATTATTACTAAAGCGCTTGATAGCACGTTTTTACACGGTGTAACGCGTAATAGTATTTTAACCATAGCCAAAGATTTAGGTATGACGGTAAGCGAGCGTAACTTTAGCGTTACTGAGCTACTAGAGCGTGCTGCTAAACCAGGTACTGAAGCGGCGCTTTCGGGCACTGCAGCTGTACTAACTGCTGTGGGTACGTTTATTCATAACGATAAAGAATACAAAGTAGGTACTGGCGAACCAGGCCCAACGACTGCGCGCCTTCGCCAAGCATTGAACGATATTCAATGGGGTAAAAGTGAAGACAAGCACGGCTGGTTAACTAAAATCTAATTATAGATTTAATAGCAACTCGCATTAAAAAGCCACCTAATCGGTGGCTTTTTTGTGTTTGGTTACTTTAAGCTGTGCTTATTAGAACTTCATTTCTATTTTACCGTACACGTAGCGTCCGTTAAATCCATACGGCGAGAAGCTAGAGTAAGCAAATAAACGTGAGAAGGTGGTTACATCGTCAACATTTTCACGGGTTGCATCTGGGTAAACATCAAAAATGTTATTAGCACCTAAGCTCAGCGATACGTTTTCACTAAGCGAGTAGGCGACATCTAAGTCGGTTATCCATTTAGGCTTAAGCACTTCGTTACGTTCTGGGATATCTGAAGGGTCTTGAGTTTCGCCGTAACGTGTTGTTCTAAGAGTGGTACGAATATCATCGTTAGTCCACGTTGCGCTTAAGTTGTACTTATTACGCGGTGTGCTTACTTCAAAACGACGCAGCTCAGTGCCTGAGAACAAGTTGTCTTGATCAAACCCTGCACCTTGAAGCTCTGCTGGTGGGTCGATAATATTTGTTACTTCATTTTTGCCGTAGTTGTAACCTAGGTTAAAGGCTAAATCGCCATAACCATCAGTTGCTACATTATATGAGGCAACCACATCAACACCACGGGTTTTGCTGTCAATTGCATTTAAGAAGAAACGACCTTGGTTAGCGCCTGTGCCTTGAAGTAAATCGGCAATAGCAGCACCCGATAAGTTGTTTGATAGCACAATGCGGTCATCAATTAATATTTGGTAGTAATCAACCGATAAGCTGAAATTAAAGTCGGTAGACCATGTAAAACCAACGCCGTAGTTTGTTGCTTCTTCAGCATCAAGACCAGGTGAGCCCAGTGCTTTTGCTACATCGCTGCTTGGTGCAAAGGTACCTGTTTCGGTTGGTTCGCCATCAACAAATACAGTGGCTACTGAGGTAAAGTATTGCTGCTGCAAAGAAGGTGCTCTAAAACCAGTAGATACAGAGGCGCGTAGTGCTAGGTCTTCAGTTAATGAATAACGAGTTGCAATTTTACCGTTAAGTGTATCGCCAAAGTCCGAGTAATCTTCATAACGGGCGGCAACCGCTAAATTCCAATCGTCGGTTAGGTAGGTTTCAAGGTCTATATATAAGCTCACGTTGTGGCGGCTGTTATCGCCCTCTGATTCGGGTGTAAACCCCGGGAATACTTGTGCGCCCGCTGCGCCAAATGGGCCATCAACAGGGTCGGTTACTGCGCCTCCTGGGCCAAATGTGCCTTGTGCATATGATGCTTCTTCGCCTGCATCTATTTGGTATCCTTCGCGGCGATACTCAGCACCTACAGCTACGTTTACAGAGCTTTCTAAAAAGCTGACGTCTACCTCGCGGCTAAAATCAACGTTTAAGGTAAGTTGATCGTAGGTAAGTGTTCCTGCATCAAAGCTTGTTTGGCTAGTAGGGCCATATGAGGTATTTAAGCTATTTATAACACCAAACTCAAATGCATCTTGACCATATACGGCCGATACATCGTAATTCCATTCACTTACAAAACCTTTAGCGCCAAGTGCCAATGAAAAGTCATTTATGTCTGAGGTAATAACAGGTAAAAAGCCATCAGGGTATACTTCTTCTATATTACGGCTATCGCTTGCACGGCGATAAAACCCGCCGCCTTCGCCTTCACGTTTGCTGTAAGAGCCAAACGAATATAAGTCGACTTCGTTTGTTAACTGGTAACCTGCGTTATAAAACATTGAAAAATCTTCAACATCGCCATTACCAAAGTTATGGTTATATCGATTTACGGTAAGTTCACGTGGGTCAAGCGCGCCATCTACTGAACCGTCATCTATGCGTGCGTAGTTTTCACGGTTATCGTAGTCTGAGCGGTTAGTTGAATGGCGGTCGCGGTATTCTGTTGAGATGTTTAAAAAGCCATTATCGCCAAGCTCAAAACCCATATTACCTTGCAGCGTTAATGTTTGACCATCGGTTAAAGAGCGATCGCCCCCTTCGGTAAATGCTAAATTACCATCACTGCCTTCAGATACTGATTTTAGCTGTGGTACACCGTCCATTTCGGTTACGTTAGCACCATATATAGCCGCAACTGAACCACCGCTGCTGGCACTTTTAAGTACGATATTAATAACACCAGCTATAGCATCAGAGCCATATTGCGCTGCTGCACCATCGCGTAATACTTCAATACGGGCAATAGCATTTGCAGGTATCGCATTTAAGTCAACCGATGATGAACCACGACCCGTTGAGCCATTTAAGTTAAGTAATGCATTGCTGTGGCGGCGTTTACCATTAACAAGCACTAAGGTGTGATCGGGTGCTAAACCACGAAGTTGAGCAGGGCGTACATGGTCGCTGCCATCAGTAAGTGATGCTTGTGGGAAGTTAAAGCTTGGTAATAAACTGCTAAGCAGGGCATTCGTTTCAGTAAAGCCTGAGTTTTTAAGTGCATCTGCACCAATTATATCGATGGGTACTGCGCTGTCTTCTACTGTACGGCCTAATCGGCGAGAACCAATTACGCTTATTTGTTCGATGTTTTCTTCTGCTTTAGTGTCTTGCTCTGCAGCATTTACGCAGAGCGAACCAAGTAGTGCAGCAGACGCGCTCATTGCGAGTAATATTTGTGGTACCGATTGCTGTAATTTAAATAACGGTTTTCTATTCATGCTGTATTTCCCCATACCCATTGAATTATTTTAGTTTTGTACAAAAAGATTAAACCTCTTTGTTACCTTGAACATATACTTAATTAACAAAGCCAGTCAATTGAATAACATTCAATTAATTTAAGGTTTTTTATAATTACATTTGGTTGTTTTTTATAATGATCATTGTTTTAGGTATATAGCGAAGGTAATTGCTAAGTAATTGATGGATAATGAATTATATTAAAAAATTAAATTTAACGTTTAATTAACTGGTAAGATGAGGTTGGTAGGTTTAACTAATCATGAGTAGGAAGCCGTTTTTATTGGGCTGGCAATAAATAGCTGTTGATCTATAAATATTTTTTAAAATTTAAAATACAAATAAACCCATTAAATGTTAACTAAATTAACATTTAATGGGTGTACTATAAATTATGTACTACTTATTAGAACCTATACTTTAAAGCATGAAGCAATTTTGTTTTTATAAGTAATTGGTATAAAAAATAGCACTAAAAATAGTGTTAAAATTTAATTTTTCCAACAAGCATATCTTTAAACATTACCCAATCTCCCCACAAACTGTAAAAAGGGTGTTTAAAAGTAGCTGGGCGGTTTTTTTCAAAAAAGAAATGCCCGACCCACGCAAATCCATATCCAATAACAGGTAATAGCCACAATAAACTGTAGTGTTGTTTTAATAATGCTATTGCGATTACAGCAAGAACAAGGGTGCTTCCTATAAAATGTAAGCGGCGGCAAATCACATTGCGGTGCTCTTTTAAATAATAAGGGTAGAAGGCTTTAAAGCTTTTAAACGTGGGGTTTGTACTTTGCATAGTGTGCTCTTTTATTGTTTTTTATTTTAATGAGGGTTGTGTTATTAAAGCGTAAGTTTACATTTGTTTACAGCGATAAATGGCGCTTAACGCATCTAAATAGACAAAAGGGCTAAAAGTTAATAACTTAGGCGCACTATTAATAAATAAGAATGGAACTCAGGATGTTTAAACATACTCTAGCGTGTGCTGTAATTGTAGCGCTTAGCGGCTGTTCAGAGCCAACTAATACGGTAACTCAAGAAGAAGTAAAAGCACCAATGAAGCAAGTTAACGCAGTTATATACCCAGAAACAAAAAAAGGCGATATCGTAGACACCTACTTTGAAGAAGCCGTTAGCGACCCATATCGTTGGCTTGAAGATGATATGAGCGACGAGACTGCCGATTGGGTTAAAACGCAAAACAATTTAACATTTTCTTATTTAGAACAAATCCCTTATCGCGATAAGTTAAAGCAGCGCCTTGAAAAACTAATGAACTACGAAAAAATAGGCGCTCCTTTTACTGAAGGCGATTACACCTATTTTTATAAAAACGATGGCCTGCAAAATCAATATGTTTTGTACCGCAGTAAAGATGGCGGCGACGTTGAAGTATTTTTAGATCCAAACAAGTTTAGTGACGATGGTACGACGTCTATGTCGGGTTTATCGTTTTCAAAAGATGGGTCATTACTCGCGTATCAAATATCTGAAGGCGGCAGCGATTGGCGCAAAATTATAGTTATTGATGCACATACTAAAGAGCAAGTTGAAGAAGCGCTTGTTGACGTTAAATTTAGTGGCATTGATTGGTTAGGCAACGAAGGTTTTTATTATTCAAGTTACGAAAAACCTAAAGGCAGTGAGCTTTCGGCTAAAACAGATCAGCATAAAGCGTATTACCATAAGCTAGGTACTGCTCAGTCTGCTGACCGTGTTGTATTTGGTGAAACTGATGAGCAAAAACATCGCTATGTAGGCGCTGATGTAACCCATGACGGCCACTACTTACTTATTTCAGCTAGTACGTCTACTTCAGGCAATAAGCTGTTTATAAAAGATTTAACAAAAGAAAACAGTGAGTTTGTAACGGTTGTTGGAAATACTGATTCAGATACATCGGTTATTGATAACGAAGGCAGCAAGCTGTTTTTAGTTACTAACCTTAATGCACCAAACAAAAAAGTAGTGACGGTTGATGCAAGTAACCCAAGCCCTGAAAATTGGGTTGATTTAATTCCTGAAACCAAAAACGTACTAAACCTTACAAAAGGTGGCGATACCTTTTTTGCCAACTACATGGTTGATGCTATTTCGCAGGTAAAACAGTACAACAAAAAAGGCGAGCTAATTCGCGAAATTACATTACCAGGCGTGGGTACAGCACGTGGTTTTGGCGGTAAAAAAGATCAAACAACGCTTTATTATTCGTTCACTAACTACAAAACACCAGGTACTACTTATACGTTTGATGTAACTACGGGTGAATCGGGTGTTTATCGTAAGTCGGCTATTGATTTTAATAGTGATGATTACACGTCTGAGCAAGTGTTTTACACATCAAAAGACGGTACTAAAATACCGATGGTAATTACCTATAAATCAGGCATTAAGCTTGATGGTTCAAACCCTACTATTTTATACGGTTACGGTGGTTTTAATATTAGTTTAACGCCAAGCTTTAGCCCTGTTAATGCAGTATGGCTTGAGCAAGGTGGTGTATACGCCGTTGCTAATATTCGCGGTGGTGGTGAGTACGGTAAAGACTGGCACAATGCCGGCACTAAATTGCAAAAGCAAAATGTGTTTGACGACTTTATTGCGGCAGCTGAGTACTTAAAAGATAAAAAGTACACGTCTAAAAAGCGTTTAGCACTTCGCGGTGGATCTAACGGTGGTTTGTTAGTTGGCGCAGTGATGACGCAGCGCCCAGACTTATTTCAGGTTGCTCTACCTGCTGTAGGTGTACTTGATATGCTGCGCTACCATACATTTACTGCCGGCGCTGGTTGGGCATATGACTACGGTACCAGTGAGCAAAGCAAAGAAATGTTTGAATACATAAAAGGGTATTCACCACTTCATAATGTAAAAGCAGGTGTTGAGTATCCAGCCACTATGATCACAACTGGCGATCATGATGACCGCGTTGTCCCTTCGCATTCGTTTAAGTTTGCAGCTGAGCTTCAAGCAAAGCAAACAGGTAATAACCCAACGCTTATTCGCATAGAAACAAACGCAGGGCATGGTGCAGGTACTCCAACGAGTAAAACAATTGAGCAGTACGCTGATATATTTGGTTTTACGCTATATAACATGGGCGTAGAGTCGTTATAAAAGCGCTTTAACAAAATAGCTAACTTTAATAGCTGAGCAAAAAGGCCGAGTAAATTTAATTTACTCGGCCTTTTTAATGTTTGCTAGTTTTATATTACTTACGTCTATTGGTATTGCTACTGTATAGGTGAAAACAATCGTTGATACGTTTTATAAGCGTATTCGTCGGTCATTCCGCTCAAATAATCGCAAATTATACGCATCCCTTGATTTTGCTTTTGTGCTTCTATGTATTGTGCTTGTGTAGTTTCGGGCAATAAACGCAGCGGATCGCTAGCAAACGCGGTAAATAACTCTATTAGTAAGTTTTGGCCTTTAAATTCTATTTGCTGCATTTCGGGGTCGCGTATTAAACGTTGAAACACAAAATGCTTAAGTATTTGCAATACACTGTCGTATTGGGCATCTAATTTAGCGGTGTACTTTAAAATAGGGCATTCAAAGTCATCGTTTTGAATATCTAAATGTATATGAATAATAAAGGTATTAACCAGCTCACCTATGGCATCTTTTCGCTCATAATCATTTTTTGAAAACAAACGCTGGGTGAGCGACTCAAGCATGGTGTTTAACCAGTCAAAGTTTAGTGCTTTTAAATGAGGTAGAGCATGAGTTTGCCAATCGTCTAACGTAAGTACATGTGTTGCAATGGCATCTTCTAAGTCGTGTACGGCGTATGCTATATCGTCGGCATGTTCCATTATGGCGCTGTCGAGCGATTTATACGTTGTTTTAGCGCGGTACTTATCAATAGCGCCATGGTTACCCAGCAACGTTTTATCGTTTTGACTCAGTGGCTCTACTATCCAATTGAATATGGCTTCATCGTCGTTGTATAACCCTTTGGCAGGTCGCCAATCATCTGCTTTTATAAATGCACGACCGGTTGTATCGTCGGGAATGGTATGCCAAAGCGTATTAATAAACGCGGGGTATTTTATAAAACCTAATAAAGTACGACGAGTTAGGTTCATCCCGTGCTCATTACTGTAGGGCTCAAGTTTTGCAACTATGCGCAGTGTTTGTGCGTTACCTTCAAAACCACCGTGATCGCGCATCATGTAATTTAGCGCTATTTCACCACCATGACCAAAAGGCGGATGGCCAATATCGTGCGCCAAACACAGTGTTTCTAGCAGTCCGGTTGATGGAAAGTGCGTAAAGTCGCTATGTTGCGCTTTTAAGTGGCGCAATATGCCAGTACCAATTTGCGATACTTCTAAAGAGTGGGTAAGGCGAGTGCGATAAAAGTCGTTTAGGCCAATACCCATAATTTGGGTTTTTGCTTGCAAACGCCTAAATGCAGCGGCATGAATAATACGCGAACGATCGACCTGCCACGGCGAGCGATTATCGTTAGGACGATGTTTATATTGCTCTATTATTCGGCTTTGCCATTGTTTATCCATACTGCTTACTCACACATCGTTAATATTATTAAACTTTGCTCAGTATACCCATGGACTTATAAATTGCGAATGAACAAATGCACTACATAGGCTCTGTTTTATCTAAAACCCAAATACACTGCTGAAAATTCAACCGTAAAAGGTCATCAAACCCCAGTTATTCGCGTTTATAAAGTGGCTTAGGTATAATGCGCCTTCGTATGCTTGTGTATTAACCATGCATAGCTGTTGTTTCAAAGAGAGAATACATGTTAAAAACGATTTTTAAGCTTTTACTAACCGTGTTTTTTGTATGGGCGCTTGCATACCCGTTTATACAAAATGATGATGTTGATTTAGACGAGCAAACGTCAGAACAACCAAAAAAAGTGAAGAAAAAAGAAAAACCATTACATAATGTAAAACTGCCAAAGTTTTCAGAATTTAGTGATGTTAAAGAAAAAAAACATGCATTTTTTAGCTTTATTCGTCCGCACGTTGAAGCCGAAAATAAAAAAATATTACAGCAACGCGCTAAGCTCGAAATAGCACGCATGATGTTACAAAACGAATTACCTTTAGAAAAAAAGCAAAACAAAGATATTGCTAAAATTTTAAAGTCGTATGACTTACCAACCACGGTTGATACGCTAATACTTACGCAAGCACTACGCCGTGTTGATATAATTCCTAAAGAATTAGCGCTTATGCAAGCCGCAAACGAATCTGCATGGGGCACATCACGTTTTGCACGTATTGGCCTTAACTTTTTTGGTCAGTGGTGTTACACAAAAGGTTGTGGCATGGTGCCAAAACGCCGTAATACAGGGGCTGCGCACGAAGTTGCTGCGTTTAAATCAGTAAGAGCTGCTATAAACTCTTATTTTAAAAACATAAATACGCATCCTGCTTATAAAGATTTGCGCGCAATACGTGAAAACTTACGTCTTGAGCAAAAACCAATTTTAGCGACTGAACTTACACAAGGTTTAATGTCTTACTCTGAGCGCGGTGAAGCGTATATAGAAGAGTTAAACACGATGATTAGCCAAAATAGAGCCTACTTTGATGAATAAATACATTTTTAATTGTACCAACGCTATTGTGTTAGTACTGCTGAGCATTAGTGCGTTTAATGTAAATGCGAGAGAATTTGTGATGTCGTATGACGGTTTTTACGACCGCTTAAAAATTGTTAACAAAGGCGATTTTCAATATGCGCGAGTTAACTTTTACATTAGTGATATTGGTACTAATGAAACATGTGCGATTAAAAGCGGTACTATTTTAACCGAAAGAAACGAGTATCCACTTAACTTTACCGATAAAGCACAATTACTATTGCCGTTCGATAAGCAGCTTGATACCGATAAAGCGGTCATTGTAGTAGAGCCGCTCAATCCTGTACACGATTGCCAATTAAAGCTACAAATAGAAGCAAACGAACTTAAAGGTTTAGCGTTTTCAAAGCAGTCGTTATATACCATTAACGAAGAACTTGATGAGCTATTAACTGATTTGTCGGGCTTTTTTGTAAGTAAATTAATGTGGTTTTTATTACCAGAGCAAAAGGGCGTAGCAGTTACATTTAAAAGCCCAATGCAATTTGATGATGAAAATATAACGTGTGAAAAGTCAGTGTGTTATTTTGCAGTTGAAGATAGCTGGGAAGATGATAGCGCAGTGCTTGGCGATATATCGAACGTTATTAAAGTAACGCCTTGGATTGTTAAGTAGCTCACATACAAAAAGCGGCATTTAGCCGCTTTTTTTGTACCAAAATCAGTACTCGTTTTTAGCCTTTAGTTTTTATTTAATAAGTGGTGCTGATGAATCGCGCTGCATTAAAGTGGGTTCAAAAAAACGATTTATAACGAGGTTTTTATTTTGATATACGTCTTTAAGTACTAATTTAGCAGCCATTTCGCCCATTTTTCCGACCGGATTATCTATGGTCGTGAGTGTAGGGTATAGGTAGTTTGCAAAAATAACGTTATCAAATCCAACAATCGATAAATCAATTGGTAAGTTATAACCGTGCTCTCGTGCATACTTCATGGCACCGGAGGCCATTTCGTCATTGGCGCATACCAGTGCAGTAAAGGTAAGTTTTTCATCAATAAAATGTTTTAAGCCTTTACTACCACCGGTTTCGTTAAAGTCGCCAATATAATAAAGCGTAGGATCAAATTTAACACCAGCCTCTGTAAGCGCTTGTTTATGACCTTCTAAGCGGTTAAAAGCATCGGCTTTAAACTGCGGGCCTGCAATATACGCTATTTGTGTATGGCCTTGATTTAATATCGATTTAGTGGCTAGGTAACCACCTAATTGATTATCTAGACTGATACAGTTGTCTTTTAGTTGCTCTACGTAACGGCTCATTAAATAAACGGGTGTAGAGCCTTGGCTTAGTTTTATTAGGTAGTCGTCTGAGACGCCTTCTACGTGCAAAATAATGGCATCGCAGCGTCTGCTAATTAAAAACTCAATGCCTTCTTGTTCTTTGTCTTCTTCACTGTGTCCGGTGGTAATAATAACGTGTTTACCCGCAGCACGAAGCTCTGACTCAATACCTGCCATCATTTGGGCAAAGAAAGGACCATGTAACTCAGACACTAAAATACCGACACTGTTAGTACAGTTAGAGGCTAAAGATTGCGCTATTGAATTAGGCTTGTAGCCAAGCTGCGCCATAGCATCAAGCACTTTTTGTTTAGTTTTATCGCTTACACGGGTATTTTTGTTCATCACGCGAGAAACGGTGGCTAACGATACTCCCGCAAGCTCTGAGACTTGATAAATTGTTGCCATGTTATTTGTTCACTCGCTTATCCTTAACTACTTCGGCTAAATAATACCTTAGAGTATATATCTTAACTAGCTGTTAGTTTAGATTGAATATTTTCAACAACCTGATTAGTCAGTGTATATTTTTTCATTATGTAGGCAACAAATAATGAGCCAAAAGCAGGTAGTACAGTGAATGACAGTAAAATACCGTGTTGGGTATCAAGAGTTTGTACTGCATCGGCCTGATAACTGTAAAAAGATAACAACCAGCCTGCAATTGCGCCGCCTACAGCCACGCCCATTTTAATAAAAAATATAACGCCTGAATAAACCAAACCCGTAATGCGTACACCTGTTTTTTCATGCCCGTAATCTATGGTGTCGGCCATTTTTGCCCACAACAACGGGGTTGCCATATCTAAAAAGAATTTCCATAAAATAAAGGCAGTAAATGCGAGTACTAATTGATCTTTACTAATAAAGTAACTAAAACCACAAATAGCGGCGGCAATAACTTGTAAGCTTATATAGGCCTTTATTTTACAAAAGCGCTTTGCAAGTGGTTGAGCTAAAGCACAACCTACCATACTGGCTGCAACACCTAGCGTCATAAATAAAGTGATTAAATCGTCTCGACCTAAATAGTATTTTACGTAGTAAACAGCAAGCGTAAGCCTTAATACTTGCCCGGTAAGTAAAAAGAATGCAGCTAAGCAAAGTGTTCGCCATTGATCGTTTTTAATTAATGCTTTAACACTTTGGGCAAAAGGAATGTTTTGCTCTTTAGGCTGTTGTATACGCTCTTTTGTGCCTAAAAAACAAAGTAAAAACAGTACAAAGCCTAAAATGCTCATTGCAGTCATTGTGTATTGATAGCCCTTGGCAGCATCGCCTTGGCCAAAATACTCAACCATTGGCATAGTACAACCCGCTACTATTACGCCGCCTAGCATACCAAATACAAACCGGTAAGACTGAATAGTAACGCGCTCTTTTGCGTCGCTTGTAAGTACGCCGCCTAATGCACAATAAGGAATATTAATAGCGGTGTAGACAACCATAAGCAGAGTGTAAGTAGTAAAGGCATAAATTATTTTATCGGTGCCTTCTAAATCGGGCGTAGTGAACGCTAAAATACTAATAATGGCAAAAGGGAGGGCAAGCCAAAGTAAGTAGGGGCGAAAGTGCCCCCAGCGCGTATGTGTTTTATCTGCAAGGTTACCCATTAATGGGTCGGTTACGGCATCAAAAATACGCACTGCTAAAAACATAGTACCTACAACAGCAGGCGATAAACCCACTACGTCTGTGTAGTACAGCATTAAAAACATCATAACTGTTTGAAAAATAATATTACTGGCGGTGTCGCCTAAGCCATACGCTATTTTTTCTTTTACACTGACCATGATTGTTTATCCCGCTTTATACTTGTTTTTAGTTATGGATATACTCTTATCTTTTAGAGATGAGTTCTTTATAAGCTAAGCCACTATTTTTAATGGTGCGTTGCTGCGTCTTATAATCTACATACACAATACCAAAACGTTTTAAATAACCTTCTGCCCACTCAAAGTTATCCATTAAGCTCCAAGCAAAGTAGCCATCTATAACAACACCTTGTTCAATCGCATTATGAACCGCATTTAAGTGATCATTATAGTAATTTAAACGATCTAAGTCGTTAACTTCACCATTATTATATGTATCGGGCATGGCTGCGCCATTTTCGGTTATATAAATAGGCGGTAGGGTGTATGTTTTATTAAGCGATACGAGCAAGTCGGTGAACGATTGCGGGTAAATTTCCCATCCCATATCAGTTAACGGACCTGTAGGTGCAATGGGTTCATAAATGTCAGTAGGATGCGCTTTATAAATTTGGCGGGTATAAAAGTTAATGCCTAAGTAATCAATTGGCTGAGAAATTAATTCCATATCACCAGGGTGTATGTCTGGTAAATGATCGCTTGGTAGTTGGTTAATTATATCCGGGTATTTACCATCCATTATTGGTTTCATGTACCACTGATTTAAGTAGTCATCAGCGTATTTGGCACTGTCTATGTCTTGTTGATTATCGGTAAGTGGGTAGGCGGGTGTAAAGTTAAGCACAATGCCGTTTTGAGTATCAGGCGATGTTTTATTTAGCACGTTCATAGCCAGACCATGAGCGAGTAGTAAGTGATGAGCTGCTTTTTTACCATACTGCTTGCCTACTAGACCTGGGGCATGTATGCCAATCTCGTAACCTAAAAACGCGCTGCAAAAGGGTTCGTTTAATGTAGCGTACGAATACACTCGAGTTCCAAATGCGTTAGTAATTAGTTCTACGTATTGCTCAAATGCATAAGCTGTTTTTCTGTTGAGCCAGCCGCCTTCATCTTCAAGGTGTTGCGGTAAATCCCAGTGGTACAAAGTAACAAAGGCTTTTATATTTTTTCGTTTTAGCTCATCTAAAATATCAGTATAAAACTTAACGCCTACAGGATTTAACTTTCCGTCTTTAGTCATCACGCGAGGCCATGAAATAGAAAGCCTGTAAGCATCAACACCTAGAGACTCTATTAAATCTATGTCTTGTTGCCAATTGTTGTAATGATCGCAGGCAATATGACCATGTGAATTGTCAGCAATTTTACCTGCAGTACTACAAAAGGTATCCCAAATACACGGTAAGCGATGCTCATATCCGCCCTCTATCTGAAATGATGCTGTAGCTACACCATAAACAAAGTCTTTTGTTAATAGAGGTGAATTAAATGGTAATGATATTTTTGTCATTGGTTACAAACCTTTTTGAGAACTTAATTGCACGCTTAGCGCTTATTTTTACTGACTTTCAGCGGGTACAAAACATTATTAAAAATAAAAGTTGTTGAAATATGTAACATGTTCGTATTTAATTAGCCGTGAAAGCGCTTACATTTTTAGATTAATGTTAATTAATCTTCAGGTCAACTCTTAAATACTGCGCCTTAGCGGGGTTTGTATTAATTACTTACTGAAGATCAATTTATAATAATAAATTGCGGAGAGCACATGGCTAGTTCAGCACCACTGACATCACACACACAGTCGCAAAACCACCAAGATAAAAACTATGGTTTTGCACTTACATCTTTAACTTCACTGTTTTTTATGTGGGGTTTTATTACCTGCTTAAATGATATTTTGATTCCGCATTTAAAAGCGGTTTTCGATTTAACGTATGTACAAGCAATGCTTGTGCAGTTTTGCTTTTTTGGCGCTTACTTTTTAATGTCACTCCCTAGTGGACAGATTGTTAAAAAGCTTGGTTATAAAAAAGGAATCGTGGTTGGGCTTTTAATTGCGGCAGTAGGGTGTGTCTTATTTTACCCAGCAGCGTCTTTACATAGTTATCCTGTATTTTTATTCGCTTTATTTGTACTTGCCAGTGGCATAACGTTATTACAAGTATCTGCAAATCCTTATGTAAGTTTGTTGGGTTCGGCAAAAACAGCGTCGTCTCGTTTAACGCTTACTCAAGCTTTTAACGCGTTAGGCACTACAGTTGCGCCATCATTTGGTGCTCTGTTAATTCTGGACTCAGCGTCGGACGCCTTTTTAACACCGGCACAAAATGCAGAATCAGTACAACTTCCTTACCTCCTTTTAGCTGCAATGCTTATTTTATTAGCCGGTATTTTTGCATGGCTTAAATTGCCAGACATTATGAGTGAACAAAAAGAAGCGGCTAAAAACTCAGACACTATTGAGGGCAGTGCATGGCAATACCGTCACCTAACATTAGGTGCTGTGGGTATATTTATGTATGTTGGCGCAGAAGTGGCAATTGGTAGCTTTTTAGTAAGCTTTTTAGCGCAAGAACATATTGCAGGACTAAAAGAGCATGTTGCAGCTCATTACATCACTTATTATTTTGGTGGTGCTATGGTTGGGCGTTTTATTGGTGCTGCTGTAATGCAAAAATTACCCGCTGGTAAAGTACTTGGCTTTAACGCGACCATGGCTATTATCTTAGTCGTTATTGCCATGAGCACGTCGGGTCAATTAGCAATGTGGTCAATACTCTTGGTTGGTTTATTCAATTCTATTATGTTCCCCACTATTTTTAGTTTAGCGTTAAATGGACTTGGTAAGCATACCGCTCAAGGCTCTGGTATTTTGTGTTTGGCGATTGTAGGTGGTGCAATAGTGCCACTTTTACAAGGTGCACTTGCTGATAGTGTGGGTGTTCAACTTTCGTATGTTTTACCTATTTTATGTTACATATTTATCGTGTTCTATGGTTTAAGCGGTAGCAAACCAGTTCAAGCGCAGGAGACTCTATAATGAAAACCCCTTTTACACTTAATAAAATAGCCTTAGCAACATTAATTGCATCAGTAGGTACTTTATCGGCTTGTTCAAACGACGCTGTGACATCGGTTGAGAGTAATGAAACGTTATCTAAAACAGCGCAAATTTGGCCAAAACTTAATATTGCTGTTAAAAAAGATGCCGATATTGAAGCTAAAATAGTTAACTATTTAAAAGCTATGACACTTGAGCAAAAGGTTGCTCAAATGATTCAGCCAGAAATTCGTGATATTACCGTTGAAGACATGCGTAAATATGGCTTTGGTTCATATCTTAATGGCGGTGGAGCATTCCCTAATGGCGACAAACATGCAACACCAATGGACTGGGTAGCCTTAGCTGAGAGCTTTTATCAAGCTTCTGTTGATGACTCACTTGATGGCAGTAGTATCCCAACTATGTGGGGCACCGATGCAGTACATGGTCATAATAACGTAATTGGCGCGACACTTTTTCCACATAACATTGGTTTAGGCGCGGCTAATAACCCAGATTTAATAGAGCAAATAGCGTCTATTACCGCAGTAGAAGTAATGGCTACGGGGATAGATTGGGTATTTGCACCCACTGTAGCTGTAGTACGAGACGACCGATGGGGCAGAACGTACGAAGGCTACTCTGAAGATCCAAAGATTGTTCACGATTACTCAGCAGCGATTGTAAATGGATTGCAAGGTAAAGCCGATGGCGACTTTTTAAGTGATAAGCGTGTTATTAGCACGGTTAAGCACTTTATTGGCGATGGCGGCACCGTTGATGGGGATGATCAGGGAAATAATATAGATAGCGAACAGTCGCTATTTGATATTCATGCCCAAGGTTATGTAGGTGGCTTGTCTGCAGGTAGCCAATCGGTTATGGCGTCTTTTAATAGCTGGAATGGCGTTAAAAATCACGGCAATAAATACTTACTTACAGATGTATTAAAAACACGTATGGGTTTTGATGGCTTTGTAGTGGGTGATTGGAATGGTCATGGGCAAATTAAAGGCTGTACTAACGAAAGCTGTGCACAAGCCGTTAATGCAGGCCTCGATATATTTATGGTGCCAACAGGTGCCTGGAAGCCACTTTATAACAATACAATTGCGCAAGTTAAGTCAGGCGAAATTAGTATGAGCCGCATTGATGATGCGGTTGCACGTATTTTACGCGTTAAGTTACGCGCTGGGTTATTTGATAAACCAAGCCCGGCTAAGCGTCTTTACTCTGGAAAAACAGAGCTAATTGGCGCGCAAGAGCATCGCGAAGTCGCACGTCAAGCTGTGCGCGAATCGCTTGTATTACTTAAAAATAAAAATAACCTATTACCTATCGCAGCTAATCAACGCGTACTTGTTGCAGGTGATGGTGCTGATAATATAGGTAAACAGTCGGGTGGTTGGAGTATTACGTGGCAAGGGACTAATAATAAAAATGCAGATTTCCCTGGTGCTACTTCGATATATAAAGGGCTTGAAGAACAAGTATCAGCAGCAGATGGAAGTGTTACTTTAAGTGCTGATGGCACGTTTGATCAACGTCCTGATGTTGCCATTGTTGTATTTGGTGAAGAACCTTACGCAGAAGGGCACGGCGATAAAGATAACCTTGAGTTTGAGCGCGGAAATAAAAAGTCATTAGCACTTTTAAGCTCGCTAAAAGAGCAAGGTATCCCTGTTGTATCGGTGTTTATATCAGGTCGACCTATGTGGGTGAACAGTGAACTTAACGCATCTGACGCGTTTGTAGCTGCATGGTTGCCAGGTACAGAAGGCGCAGGTATTGCTGATGTTTTATTAAAAGCGGCAGACGGCACCATTCAAAATAACTTTAAAGGTAAGCTATCGTTTTCTTGGCCTAAATCAGCGGTACAAACTGCGGTTAATAAAGGCGATGAAAATTACGACCCATTACTTCCTTATGGTTTTGGTTTAACGTACGGCGATAAAAACGTGTTAGCTGACGACCTTGATGAAGACTCTAAACTTGATAACTCAGGGCTTACGAGTATGGATATACTTGTTGGTGCACCTGTAGCACCATGGCGCTTATTGTTAAAATCGGGCGATGAGCTTTTAGATGTATCGAGTAGTACACATGAATTTGGTGCAATTAAATACCGAACTGAGGACAAAATAGTACAAGAAGACGCTCGCCAATTTAACTTTAGCGGTGCAGAAAAAGCCAGTGCTGAAATAGTAACAAGCTTTGCAGAAGATACCATTGCCTACGTTGAAGCCGATAGTGTGATTAGCTTTGATATTAAATTAAACGAAGCACTAACGAGCGATATAGCACTTGCTATGACTTGCTCGGGCGAATGTGGTGCAAGCATTGATTTAGCAAACGTTGTAGATAAAAGCATTGAGAATAAATGGCAGTCAGTATCAATCGATTTAGGTTGTTTTGCTGATAAGGGTGTTAATTTTGCAAACCTAACAAGCCCATTTAGTTTACGCAGCAATGGTAAAGCATCAATTTCTGTGGCTAATATTCAGTTTGTGCCAAATAAGGCAGGCGAAGCTACACTGTCTTGTAAGTAGTTTATTAACTCTATTGTGTGTATACCAAAGCCCTTCGAATGAAGGGCTTTTTTTATGTAGAGGATTAATACTAACCTGCATAAATACTTGAGCTAATTGATATAACTAAATAGGAACAAGTCGTTATAAATACAAAGTGTTACCACGTTTTTATTGGTGGGGCCTTTTTTATAATTGCTTGTAAAATAATTAGCACTGCATTAAGAGGTTTTTTTCGTCAAAGCTGACTACTTTATCTCTGCCGGTTTCTTTAGCAAGATAAAGGCGCTTATCAGCCAGCGATAGTAAGTCTTTTACACTCATTTTACCATTTACAGAGTGACTCACTCCCGCGCTCACAGATAGGTTTATATGCGCGTTTTGATAATAAAACGGATGCTTAGAAATATTTTCACGTAAATGCTCTGCATATTCTTTAGCTGCTCGTAGAGAATAGTCTGGTAGTAATATTGCAAATTCTTCACCGCCTATTCTGGCGCAAATACCTTCATCAATAAATTGCTCTTTTATGTGCTGAGCAATCCATTTAATTGCTTGATCGCCCGTGTCGTGGCCATACTTATCGTTTACATGCTTAAAAAAGTCGATATCTAGAATAATTATAGATACATTTATATCATTGTTATTAGGTTGTTTAAGGACTGCTTTGGCGTTATTAAAGAAACCTCTGCGATTAAATAACTGTGTAAGAGAGTCGGTATTGGCAAGGTTCGATAACGTGTATTCACTATTGGAAAATAACAAAAATGGCAGTATAAGAGCACTCAGTGTGGCTAATAGTAAATGACTAATAAGCACAATTTGCAAAGGGGTTGCTACATCTTGAATACTCGAACTAAGTACCGGTATTGATAGAAATATAGCATTTAAAAACATAACTCCACTGTGCACTAAAAAGCAGGTAATTAACGCCTTTTTCTGGGCTTTAGCAACAAAGCTCATGCTTTTGATTAAATACGCTGTGTAAATAAATAATCCGGCAATTACTAAACTCGTTAGCATTTTTGCTGCACCGAAAGGATAAATTGCCAATAACAATAAGCTAGAAAAACCAAATATACAGTAAAGAGGCATTAAGCTAATATTTTGTACGTTTTTGTATTTATATAGTCCAACAATGATTAAAAGTGGGCTAGTAATCATTGAAACACTAGCTAAATAGTGGGTTATTAAAGGAAAGTCTATGAATAAGCGCAAACATGCCAGTATTTCGGCTAATGCAAATGTGGCACAGGCTAAACCAAATAATAAAAAAGATGTTTGTTTTTTATATTTATAAATTGAGAGAAAAAATAAGCTTATGAATAAGTTAAGGATAAAAGAGAAGAAGATCACAGTAGGCAAATGAAACATGATTTATTCTCTTTATTATAAAATGATGAAATATATATTTAACTAACTGTTGTAATTATTATGTATTAATAAGAAAAGGTCAATTCAGTTAAAAGGATTGCTTTTTCAATTTTTATATTTTACCTCAAGAATTATTAACGCCCGCTAAACCAAACTCTCTAAAGCTGATTTAATATCAGGATGATGAAAACGATAATTATGAACGAGTGCCTTTTTAGGGACTACAAATTGTCCCGTTGTTAGTAAGTCTGACATTTCACCCATTAATAGTTTAAGTACTGCAGTGGGCATAGTGATAAATGCAGGTCGCGATAACGCCTCGCCTAAGCTTTTACCAAATTGAGCATTGCTTACAGGATTTGGCGCAGTTGCGTTAACAGGGCCAGATATTTCTGGATGCTTAATAATAAAGAGTATTAGCTGAATCATATCGTCGATGTGTATCCACGACATTCCTTGCTCGCCATTACCAATTGGGCCGCCTAAACACAATTTAAAGGCAGGGAGCATTTTACTTAATGCTCCACCTTTTTTAGCTAAAACAATACCCGTGCGCAAAAGGCACACTCTGGTGTGTTCTGATTGCGCGAGTAGCGCTGCATTTTCCCAGTCTTTACAAAGCTGGTGGCTAAATTCATCATGTGGACTTTCAAAAGTTTCATCAATAGGGTTACTATTTTGTCGACCATAAAACCCAACGGCGCTTCCAGATATATAAGTATGCGGGGCAGTGCTACAAGCTTTAATAGCTTCACTAATTTGTTGTGTAACACCAATACGGCTGTCGCGTATTATTTGCTTTTGTTTGTCGCTCCAGCGTTTATTTACAATAGGTTCGCCAGCTAAATTAATAACAATATCAACAGTGTTAAAATCTACTGCATTGACATTGCTTACGGCTTTAACTTTATGGCCCAATAATACGTTTGCTTTAGTCGGATTTCGGCTAAGCACAGTAACAGTATTATGATGAAGTAAAAAAGGGCATAAGTGCTTACCAATTAATCCCGTCGCGCCAGTAACAAATATATGCATTATTAATCCTTACAATAAAATAGTAGCAAGTGATTAAAAAACATACTCGCTAGCAAACAGCTTTGCAAATTTATACGTAAAACAGGCTTTTATGATCACTTCGTAATTATTTCATTTAATTACCTTTTGCCTTACACTAAAGCCATATCATTAATAAAAGGATTAATAAATTGGCAAGTTTAACTGGAGTAAATAAAAGCTTAATAGTTTTTGCTTCCTTAGTGGTCGTACTCGCGGGGATAAAAGCGGCAAGTGTAATTATTATTCCGTTTATTTTGGCGGCGTTTATTGCCATTATTTGTAATCCGCTTATCAAGTTTTTTGCGCGCTACCGAATTCCTAAAGGCATTGCTGTTATGTTGGTAGTGCTTATTATAGTTGGCTTAGGTGTAAGCCTTGGCGGGCTTGTAGGGCAATCAATAAACGATTTTTCGCAGCAACTTCCTGAGTATAAAATACAACTCAAAGAAGAATTTGTATGGCTTGTAGATTTAGCATCTCAATACAACATACTGATTAATAAAGAACAGTTAATCAATATGTTCGACCCAGGTAAAATGGTTGATGTAGCCACTAATATGCTCACCGGTTTAGGTGGCGTAATGGCAAACATGTTTTTAATTATTTTAACCGTTGTTTTTATGTTGTTTGAAGGGCCAATGCTGAGCAAAAAAATACATATGGCACTTGAAGATCCCGATAGCAAAATGAAGCAAATTGACCGCTTTTTAGAGTCTATTAATTCATATCTGGCAATTAAAACGCTAGTAAGTTTAGGTACGGGTATTATTGCTGCGTTTTACTTATGGATTTTAGACGTTGACTACTTTGTGCTGTGGGGGGTATTGGCATTTATGTTCAATTACATTCCTAATATTGGGTCAATTATTGCGGCTGTACCGGCTGTATTACTTGCGCTTATTACTCAAGGTCCGTTAATTGCGGGATTGGTTGCTGCAGGTTATTTAACAATAAATACGGTGATGGGCAATATTGTAGAGCCTAAGTTTTTGGGCAAAGGGCTGGGTCTTTCAACGCTAGTGGTATTTTTATCATTAATATTTTGGGGCTGGTTATTAGGTACTGTGGGTATGCTTTTATCTGTGCCATTAACTATGATTGTAAAAATAGGCTTAGAAGCCAGTGCTGAAGGTAAGTGGGTTGCCACCTTGCTAGGCAGTGGCGAAGACGTTGCTAAAAATAACTAACATTTATAACCATCAAGGGCTGTATAAATTATGGCCTTTGATAGTTAAATACTCGGTTACTAATACTAGTTATTGAGTGTTCGGCTATTGATCAGTAAACGAATTGATAGCTTCATCAACTGCGTTTATTGCGCCTTCTAAATATCCCGCTTCTTGTTTTGCAAACTCACTCGCTACAAAATGAATGTTCAAGTTATTTAATTGCTCATCTAAGCCTGAAAAATCAAATTCTGGGTGCTGCGAAGGTTGAGTTTGATCGTCTCTATTAGCTACAAACTTATCGTCTGCCCAGTCTTTAATAAAATACCCCGTTGCCTTTTTAGCATCTTTACCATAAAAGTAGCTAAGCTGCTGGGCACAGGCTTGAATTAATTGCTCTTTAGTTACTTGGTTTCGTGATAAGTAGGGCACACCTATAAAGCCAAATAATGCGGCGTAATTGCCATCTCCAGCACTGGCATCGTGAACTTCGACCATTGGGCCTACGCGACTAAAGCATTGCCCTGATAAGTTTTTATCACGCCAAAATGCATGTTCAAAAGTAGCTATAAATTTGGCTTGTCCTGCCATCCATGTAGGTACACTACTAAGGCGGTTTATGAGCGTTGGAGTAGCCCATAGTTCAGGTGTTAAGTGTGTTGTAACCATACGAGCAGGAATTGCTGAAATTAGTTTTTCAGTAGTAAAGTGCTTTATATTACCTAAGTGATTAACCGTAATTTGCCAGTTATTATCACCTTTTTTAAGCTCAGTGACATTGTGTTCTAATAACACTGAATCAGGATTAAGTTGCTCGTATAAGGCAGTTATTAAGGTATTCATGCCGTGTTTGAGTCTAAATAACTGCATATCTCCAGCACCTGCAATTTGTTGAGGCTGCTTGGAGTTAGGTGCTTGATATAACACATCACCTTTGTTGTATTGCTCAAATATACTTAAGTGGAGTGACTTTACTAAAGCTTGGATTTTTGGTTGGTGAGGAAATATCCACGTAGGACCCAAATCAAAACTAACATCGTTATTTATTGGTGATTGCGCAGCAAAAATTCGGCCGCCTAATTGCGATTTAGCTTCCAGTAATAAGTACTCAATATTAAGCAGTTGTAATTTATACGCACTGTATAAGCCGGCCAGTCCGCCACCTATAATTATTACTGGTTTAGTCATTTGTTTACCTATTAGCTATTTAGCAATCTACTAGTAGGTAGTTTGTTTTGATATGAATAAATTGTCAAGTAGGCTAAAGGGAACGAGTAGATAAACGTAACTAGTTTAGTGTGCTTAAGTTACGTTAAAATGGGTGTTTTAGTGATTCTGTAAATTGATTTATAAGCTCTATTTCACAGAGTTTATAGCTAATGGCCGCTGTTGTCGCATTAGGAAGTTTTATTAAGTAACGCCATTGGCAGGCGCTCTCAAGGTACTTTTCATTATTTTTAATGCTGCGCATAAATAACGGCAGTACTTGCGTATTACCTGTGCTTTCTTGTGATTTAGTTAGCTCATATTTGCGCTTTTGTATCCAACTGCCTTGTGCTTGCTTTGCTTTATCAATCTGGCTATCTAGGCATTGAATATACCGCTTAGCTTCATCGGTTGTTGCTTTAGCGGCTAAAGTACATGCCTCATCTGCAAAGCTGTACTGGCTTGTAGCTAATAGCACAATGGCAGTTAGTTTTAATAAATAGTTACTTTTTGTCATAGTAATTAAACTCTAAGATAAATTGAGCGCCGGCTAAGTTATCAGCATCGGTAATGGTAAGCGTCCCGTTATACGACTTAACTAAATCAGATACAATCGCCATGCCTACGCCGTGTCCGCTTTCGTATGTATCGAGGCGAGTACCACGTGTAAGTAAAGATTCACGTTTATCCTCTGGCACACCAGGACCATCATCGCTAATTCCAATACACAGAGTTTTACTTTGGATTACTTGTATTTCTACTTGCGAGCGACACGCTTTACAGGCGTTATCAATCAAGTTACCGAGTAATTCCATTAAATCTGTTTGGTCACCTAAAAAGTAATCTTTTTCAGTTACAGTGCAGTTAAAAATAATATCTTTATCACGGTATACTTTTGCCATAGCACTGAGTATTGAATCGAGTACTGGCTTAATAGGTGTTTGCTTTTTCCACGTGTCTGATGCACCCGTTGCAGCACGCTTTAATTGGTGCTCGATCATCACATTAATTCGGTCGAGTTGTTCTTGTGCATCGGCATCGTTTGCCAATGGACTTGATTTTAGTACTGCAAGCGGTGTTTTAAGTGCATGAGCAAGGTCGCTTAATGAGGCTCTGTAGCGCTCTTTTTGGCGCTGTTGCGACTCAAGTAGCAAGTTTAGGTCTGCTTTTATTGTTTGCAGCTCTACAGGGTAGAGGCCTTTAATTTCTTGAATATCACCCGATTCAATCGCTTTTATTTCTTTATCGAGTCGTTGGAGTGGGCGAGCGCTCCAAATGAAACCAATCGCCATTAGGCCTGCAATTGCAATCCCCATGATAAACATCCAATCTACAAGGGTTTGCTTAAAGCCATCCATTATACGAAGTAGAGCGTCGTTACGTTTGACTAATATAAAGCGAGCTTGTTCTGATTGATCTATGTTGTTTAAAATTACAGTCAGGCTAAGTTGCCAGTACGCGGTATTATTATACTCCACGCGCCTGAAGTCGGCGGCACCGGCTTTGGTCTCTATTTGTTGAGGTACATAGTTTAAATTTACAGCCGATTCTGAGTTCCAAACAGGGTCATCATCGCGGTAAATCATTGCGTAGGTATCTGAATTTAATCTGTTTAACTCAGGCGCTAAAATAGTGCTGGGCATAATAATACCATGCTCAGTAAAGTCGACTTCAGATATTAGCGAGTAGAGCTGTGCCTCGAGGGTTTTTTCTGTCGCATCAACCAGTGAAGCATAATACGCTTTGCCAATTGAATAAAATAAGATAGGGAGTGCGACTAATAAAACAAAGACAAGGATAAATCCTTGCCTTATTTTTAACGATATTTGCGGTATTACCACTGGCTTTTAAGCCTGTAACCACGCCCACGTAGTGTTTCTACTGGGTTTAGTACGCCTTCAGGGTCAAGCTTTTTACGCAAACGTAGTACAAATACTTCAATTACGTTTGAATCAAGGTCGAAGTCTTGGTCGTAAATATGCTCAGTAAGTTCTGATTTAGAAATTACTTTTTGCGGATTTACCATTAAGTATTCAAGTACTTTATATTCGTAAGCTGTAAGGCTAAGTTCTTTATCATCAACCCATACTTGTTGTGAACGTGTATGAATTTTAATTGGACCCGCAGTCATTTCTGGATTTGCTTTACCAGCACTGCGACGAATTAATGCATTACAACGTGCAATAAGTTCTTCAACATGAAATGGTTTTGTAAGGTAGTCATCTGCACCTGCATCTAAACCTTCTACTTTATCCTGCCAGCGATCGCGCGCTGTTAAGATTAAAATAGGGATAGTAATGCCTTGTGCTCGTGCTTTATTGATTAGCTCAATACCGTCTATTTTAGGTAAACCTAAATCAACTACGGCCATATCAAGCGGGTATTCTGTAATGTGGAAAAGACCTGCTTCACCATCGTGACATAAATCCACGCTGTAACGTTCTTTTTCTAAAGCATTACGTAGGTTATCTGCTAAATGTAAATCGTCTTCAATAACTAAAATTCGCATTTGTTAATCCTTTTTCACTTCGCCGGTTTTTTTATTTATATGTAAATCAACGACGTGGCCGTCAGATTTGAGTATTCGTACGGTATAAAAATCTGTTTTTTCGGTAATTTTTAAGGTCTTACCGCCTATTGTTTTCTTTGCAAGTATTACGGCTTTCTTTTTGTCCACCTCAGCATGAGATGCTTGGGTGGCCGTCGCTGCTTGAGCAAAGTTAGCTAAGCTAACACAAGCAATAAAACCGAGGCTTAATAATACGCGCATAATGGAAAACTCCTAGACCAGACCCACTTAGTTTAATTAACTAAGTTACTAAAATTCAAGTAAAAACGCTAAATTCGCTTTTATCTCAGTAATTTTAATTAAAATCTTGTGAACAAACCCTGAATTACAGTGCAACACACGCTCTTAGGGTTTAATACACTTTTAAGCAGGGAACACTTTTTTGAAAGGTTTAACAATTGTATTTTCATAGATGCCAGCGGCAACGTAAGGGTCAGCTGCTGCCCACTCTCGAGCTGCTTCTATTGATTCAAACTCAGCAACAACTAATGAACCGGTAAAACCTGCTTCTTGAGGATCTTCACTATCGACTGCCGGAAACGGACCCGCAGTTAATAAACGGTTTTGTGAATCAAGCTCACTAAGGCGTGCTAAATGTGCCGGGCGTGCTGCTTTTCTAAGCTCTAAGCTGTTTTCAACATCTGTTGAGTGAATCATGTACAACATAAGGAATCTCATAAAAATTGTTAAATTTGATTAACGCAATACTACCACAGCGTTGAAAATTGGTGAATTAAAAGCGTATTTACACAGGTTTACACTTCGATTTTATTTTTAAGCTGTAATTGCTTGAAAATATCTGTGTAACACTGGTAGAGTCGCTGAAATATACAAAATAATAAAAAGGTTTTATGCATGAGCGAAAATAGAGAACGATTTAGTTCCCGCCTCGGATTCATAATGGCAGCGGCAGGTTCGGCTGTTGGTATTGGTAATTTAGTTGGTTTTCCGGTTTCTGCTACCAAAAATGGTGGTGGCGCATTCTTATTAATTTACGCTTTATTTGTCGTGTTCATTTGTTTACCAGTCATGATGGCTGAAATGGCAATGGGTCGTAACGCTCAAAAAGATCCACTTGGTTCGTACAAGCTATTATCTAATAACGATAAAAAATGGAAGCTAGCAGGTTTTTTAGCGGTGCTTACACCATTTATGATTGCTGTGTTTTATATGGTAATTACAGTTTGGATTTTTGGTTACTTAACGCAAACAGGCCTCGGTAATTTAGATTTACTTGCAGATCCTGGCCACTTTGGTGTTTTTATTAATAGTTACACTGTGTTTGGCTATATGGCCGTTGTGGTTATTATTGTTAACTTAATTTTATTAGGGGGTGTTAAACAAGGCATAGAAAAAGCCGCTAAATTTTTAATGCCAGCCTTACTTTTCATGCTACTTGCCTTAGTTACTTATGTATTAACGCTTGATAACGCAATGGCCGGTGTTAAATACTACATTATTCCTGATTTTTCTAAGATGAGTGCAAGTGTACTTAATGGCGCATTAAGCCAAGCGTTTTTCTCGCTATCGCTGGGTATGGGTATATTAATGACTTACGCGTCATACATTTCTAAAAAAGATGACATTGTAAGTAGCGCTAAAATGGTCGCTATCACGGACTCACTCGTTGCGTTTGTAGCGGGCCTAATGGTGTTGCCCGCTATATTTAGCTTTGATCCAAACACAGACCCATCAGCACTTTCTGACTCGTCTGTATCAATGATTTTTGTATACCTACCTAAAATATTATTAGCACTACAAAATGATATTGGTTATGTAGGTGCGTCTATTGTTGCGTTCTCATTTTTCTTATTAGTATTTTTTGCAGCAATTACCTCACTTGTTTCAATAGTAGAAGTACCGACAGCAACACTAAGTGACCGTAAAGGTATTAGCCGTAAAAAAGCATTGGGCATCCTTACACTTTCAACCGGTGTACTTACTATTTTATGTACAATGTCGTTTGGTATGATTGACAGCCTTACTTCGTTCACCAGTTATGGCGGCGTTAATAAGAGCTTTTTTGATATTATTGTTGATGTATTTTACGACACAATTTTACCGCTTAATGGCTTAATGGTGTGTTTGTTTGTAATGTACCGCTGGAAAAAAGCACGCTTAACGCAAGAGCTAAGCTTAGGTTCGCCTAATTATGCGGGAAGCTTGATGGAAAAGTACGTCAACTTTTCACTTTCAACGTTTATTCCTGTCATTCTAGCTGTGATATTTATAAATACAGTGGCGACTAAGTTTTTTGATTTAAAAATATTTGGTTTTTAAATAGACCTCTTTAAAAGCTTATTGAATAATATAATGCCGCTCAGTTAAGCTTAGCGGCATTTTTTATAGGCGTTTTTTTATAGGCGTTTTTTTACAGGTATCTGGTCTAACTATTATACCAACCTGCATAAATCTTTGATCAATTTAACGAATTAAATTGCACTATAACGTCGTTAAAAATTTTTTATTTAGAACAACTAGATACAAAAATTTTTGCCTAGTTCTAGCGTAATTTTCTTAACGTTAAATAGACCCCATATATAAGCAGATTGGTATTAAAGAGATTTAAAATGAATAAAATTATTATTGGGTTTACTTTTGCTATTTCATCATTTGGCGCATTTGCACAAAGCGCTGATGGTTGGCCAGAAGGCGGTGCAATGCACACCGGCAATACTTATAATTTAGAGGGTAATAGATACAAAACTAAAATCAGTAAAATGATGGATGAAATTTACCCGCAACTAACTGATGATTACCAAGTTGATGCAGTTAAAGCGCAAATATCAGCATGGGAGCAGTATATAGATGCTACATGTAATGTTGTTGGAGTAGCAACAGGTGCTGGTGGCTCTTGGCCCTCAACGTATAGTGTTAAATGCGAAAGAAGCCTAAGTTATGATAGATACTTTGCGACTAAAAATGCGCTAAAGTGTGTTAATAAATTGAGCAAAGAAGAGTTTGTAGGGCGTAGCGAAAAGTTAAATTGTTTAATTCAAACATTAAATATAAAAATATTTTAAGACCTACATAGCGCTACAGCTAAATTATACAGTTAGCTGTAGCATTTTAGGCTTATAGCAACTCAATACTTACTGTTGCGCCTTTTTCGATATTGCCGCTTTGTGCTGGCACTACAATTAAGCAGTTAGCTTTACTAAGCGACGAAAGTACACCCGAGCCCTGTTTATTAAACGGGGCAACCACCAAGTCACCTTGCTCGTTAGTTGTTGCAGTACCGCGTTGAAAATCAGCTCTTCCTGGGCGCTTTTTAATAACGGATGTAGTAACAGCGTTAAAACGCATTTTAGGGTTTACTTCACCAAGACCCGACAGCTTTTGCAGTGCCGGCTCTACTAACTGATTAAACGTAACTGCAGCCGACACAGGGTTACCTGGCAAGCCAAAAAAGTAACTGTTAGCTAGTTTACCAAAGGCAAAAGGTTTGCCTGGTTTCATGGCTATTTTCCAAAAGTGAATTTCGCCAATTTCGTTGAGCACTTCTTTAGTAAAGTCGGCTTCACCAACCGATACACCGCCTGAGCTTATTACGGCATCGGCAAGTTCGTTCGCTTTTAAAAATGCATTAGTAATGAGTTCTTTGTCATCAGGAATAATCCCTAAATCAATCACGTCGATATTTTTTTGTTGCAGCGCACTAATAATAACAGCGCGGTTACTTTCAAAAATAGCGCCTTGCTTAAGCGGCTGACCAGGTTCAATTAGCTCATCGCCTGTAGAAAGCACGGCTATTTTTAGGGTTCTTACCACGTCTATATTGGCAATTCCTAAGGATGCAAGTAACCCCACATCAACGGCTTTTAATTTATCGGCTGCTTTTAAAATAACATCGTCGATTGCAATATCTTCGCCAGCAAAACGCACGTTTTCATTTAGCTCTGGTTGCGCAGTAAACGTAATTTTATCGCCATCAACCGAGGCGTTTTCTTGCATTACAACGCCGTTAGCGCCGGGTGGAATTGCGGCGCCGGTCATTATTCTTACGCATTGCCCTGGGGTAAGCGTTCCTTCAAAAACTTGACCCGCAAACACGCTGCCTATTTGTGTATAGGTTAAGCTTTTATCTGAAATACATAGCGCATAGCCATCCATTGCGGAGTTGTTATGAGCTGGTACGTTTATAGTTGATTTAACATCGCTTGCTAAAACGCGATCAACGCTTTGCATTATAGTGATGGTTTCAACGTCTTTAACAGGCGTTATTGAGCCAAGTATATTTTGTATTGCAGTTTCAATTGGCAATAAACCGGGTGCATTGCAAACATCGTTCATATATATTGCTTACTTAAATCATTTTATTTTGAAACAATACTTATAATGTCAAAGCTTTACAATACATGGTTGGGTTATTTTTTGCTTATAGCATGCACGCTTTCGTGCGGCGTAAACGCAAAAGAAACGCTGCAAGTAGCCGTAGCGAGTAATTTTAAAACTGTATTGCAAACCCTACTAAAAAAATCCCCATTACCTAATGTTGACGTGAAAATATCAGCCGCTTCTAGCGGTGTTTTATATTCGCAAATAGTGCATGGCGCGCCATTTGATGTGTTTTTATCGGCTGACGATTTTCGACCGCAATCACTTATTAAAGAAGGTTATGCCGAGCAAAGTAGCTTAATCACTTACGCGTTAGGCGAACTTGCTTTGTGGCAACCCAAAGCTGAAAAAGTAAACGATAAAGTAGCCATTGCTAATCCGCGCTTTTCACCATACGGGCGTGCCTCAGAGCACTACGCGAATAACCATTTTAAAAAGCCAGTAAACTATGTATACGGTAATAATATTACGCATGCGTTTCAGTTTGTTGAAAGTGGTAATGTAGGAGTAGGGCTAGTGGCTGTTTCATCACTAAAGGCGGCTTACAGTAACACGCAAGATCAAAAATATTTAGATTACACCGTGCTGCCTACCAATCAATATCCCGATATAATTCAACAAGGCGTTATTATTAAGTCGACTAAAAAGCGTGCTAGCGCTAAGCAACTCATGCAATTTTTAATGACGCAGGCTACGCAGCAGCAGTTAATTGAATTAGGTTACAGAATAAAGGACAACAATGCTTCAAAGTGATTTAACCGCGCTGTGGTTAACTATAAAACTTGCCTTTATAACCGCAGTACTCCTTCTTGTTTTTTGTATTCCACTGGCTTACAAGCTCGCTGGCTATAACGGTAAATTTAAACCATTTTTAGAGGCATTAATTGCAATGCCTTTAGTGCTGCCGCCTACGTTGTTAGGGTTTTACTTACTTGTTTTATTTTCGCCTGATCACGCTTTTGGGCAGTTTTGGTTTTGGCTAACGGGTACACAGCTTGCGTTTAGTTTTCAGGGCGTGGTTATTGGCTCGCTTTTTTATTCACTGCCTTTTGTTATGCAGCCACTTGTGGCTGGGTTTAAGCATATTAATCAAACCTATAACGAAGCAGCCATTGCGCTTGGGTTAAGCCCGTTTAAACGCTTTGTGCATTTAATTATTCCGCTTTTAAAACCCAGTATTGGTAGCGCGTTTGCTTTAGGCTTTGCGCACACATTGGGTGAGTTTGGTTTGGTATTAATGATTGGCGGTAATATTCAGGGGCAAACACAGGTGGTGTCTATTGCGCTTTATGACCATGTTGAATCGTTAAATTATACAGCGGCGCATCAGCTTTCACTTATTTTACTGGCTATTTCGTTTGCCTGTTTAGTGCTGTTATTTAAGTTTAATAAAAGCATTGTAGGGGTTAAGCAATAACATGATTAAGTTAAGCCTTTTTAAAGCACTCAATAATTTTGATTTAGATATAAACCTTGAGCTTGAGTCGTTTAATGTATTGGGTGTTTACGGACCTTCCGGCTCGGGTAAGTCAACATTGCTGCGTTGTATTAGCGGTTTAGAGCCTGCAAAAAGTGTTTATGTAAACAATCAGCCAGTGCATGAGTTGCCAAGCGATAAACGCGGTATTACGCTTCAGTTGCAATCGTGCCCGTTGTTTCCTCATTTAGATGTGGCAGGTAATTTAGCGTTTACACAAAAACACTGCGGGAATAAGCAAACAAGCTTAACGCTAGAATACGTTGTTAAAGCGCTTGAATTACAAGACTTACTAAACCGTGATGTACAAAGCTTATCGGGTGGCGAACGCCAACGTGTAGTATTTGCACGTACGCTGTTAGCAGGTCAAAAATTTATAATGCTTGATGAGCCTTTTAGTGCGCTTGATTGGTCATTGCGTTTTAAAACGCTCACTAAACTTAGCGAGTTTGCAGTTAAGTTTAATATTAAATTTATAATAGTAAGTCACTCATTAAAAGAGCTGCTATTTTGCTGCGATACCCTTATTCAGCTTGATAAAGGTAAGGTGATAAACCAGGGTGCAAGTGCACACGTTGCAAAGGCTATTTATGCAAACGATAGGCAAACACCGCTGAGCTTAATTAATTACGATGTGGTTAAATTTGATGAAGACTACGGGCTATATCAACTACAATTACAGCAAAGTGAGCAGCCGCTTTTTGTGCTTCCTGCACTTGTAGACAGCAGTAATAAGCTAATTATAGAAAGTGAGCAAATGTCGTTTAGTGCGTTAAAGCCTGAGCAAACAACGCATAGCAATGTTTTAAAGTCGGTATTAACTCAGGCTGAGCTTATTAATAATAAATGGCAGTTAACGCTTAATGTAGATGGGCAAACATTGTATTGCTTGGCATCAAGACGAGTGTGGGACAAAAACGACTTTAAAGTGGGCGATGTGCTTTATACAACAATCAGTAATCTAGAATAACTAAATGCTGCACACCGCACATTGACTGTTTTTAGCTATTTTAAAACGATTAAACTCCATGCTTAAACCATCCACCAGCAATAAATGTTTGTCTAAGCCACTTGGCAAACCAGCAAGCATTTTTAGCGCTTCAGTAGCCTGAATACTGCCTATTAGCCCCACAATAGGAGAGAGCACACCGGATTCTGAGCAGCTTTGTGTTTGTTCACTAAAAAATTGTGATAAACAACCATAACAGTGGCTGTTTTTATCCATAGTAAAACAGGCGACTTGTCCTTCCATACGTATTGCAGAGCCTGACACCAGCGGAACTTTAGCCTTAAAACAGGCGCTATTAAGTGCATTGCGCGTTGCTAGGTTATCTGAGCAATCAATCACTATATCAATGTTATTGAATAATTGTTCTGTAGAGGTACTTGTATCAAAAAATGCCTCAATGGTGTTTATGTCTATTTCACTATTAAGCGCGTTAAGCTGTTTTTTAGCAGCACTGCATTTTGAGCTACCAATATCACTTTCTTTATATAGTATTTGCCTTTGCAGGTTGGTCACGTCTATTTCATCGTTATCAACTAAGGTAAGCGTCCCAACGCCAGATGCCGCTAAGTATTGACCTACCGCACACCCAAGCCCACCCACACCAATAATTAAAGCATGCGATTGCCATAGCTGCTCTTGTCCGTCTATATCAAGCTGCGGCAGCATAATGTGCCGAGAATAGCGCAGTTGCTGCTGGTAAGTTAGCGGTGTTTTTTGCATTTTCAAACTTCTCATATTTTTTTGAACAATACCAAGTTGTTAAATCCAAGAGCAAGTAGTAACACTTTTTATTTGCACTCTAACAACCCAGAGCCCTTCACTCATATAGTGCAACTATAACGTATAAAAACAACTGTTGCATGTAACTATATGAAATTTATGGCTTTTAATTAGTGGCTCAGTAATTGCTATATCGGGTTAACTTAAATTTAACAAACATTGGGCTGCTACTCATATAAAAGGGTGGGGCATTAATAAAACAATAATACGTTTACGAGGAAAATAAACATGCAACCGAGTTCTGGGTTTAACTTAATATCGTTTAGCGGAAAAATGAAAGTATTGCATCTAAGTTGGATGGTCTTTTTTGTGTCATTTTTTGTATGGTTTAACCATGCTCCTTTATTAGGTGCCATAGCGGGTTCACTTGGGATCACCATGGCACAAGTTAAAACATTACTCATTTTAAATGTAGCGTTAACTATTCCTGCGCGTGTTGTGGTGGGTATGCTAACTGATAAATTTGGTCCCCGTATTGTTTATGCGGCACTACTTATTAGCTGTAGTATTCCATGTTTTATGTTTGCTATGGCAACTACATTTGAGCAAGCCGCAATAGCGCGTTTTGCTTTAGGCTTTATTGGTGCTGGCTTTGTTGTGGGCATTCGAATGGTGAGTGAATGGTTTCCTGCTAATGAGTTGGGTATAGCGGAAGGTATTTATGGCGGCTGGGGTAACTTTGGTTCAGCAGCAGCGGCTATGTTATTGCCAATTATTGCACTAATGTTTGGCGGCGAAGATGGCTGGCGTTATGCAGTAGGTTTAACCGGTGTATTAAGCGTTATATTTGGTGTTATTTGGTACTTAAATGTAACCGATACGCCAAAAGGCGGTACATACTTTAAACCTAAAAAAGTAGGCGCAATGGAAGTTACCAGTAAAGGCGACTTTGTATTACTGCTTATTATGAAAATTCCTATGTACGGCGCATTAGCATTACTTACTTGGAAGCTTTCGCCAACCGGTGCTAACCTAATTTCGGCTAATTTTGTACTTGCTGTGTATGCTTTTTTAGTCCTACTTTATATTTACGAAGTGTATAAAACCTTTGACGTAAATGGTCATATTTTTAAAGAGCCTGTACCTGAGTCGCATCGTTATGAGTTTAAGCAAGTGGCTGTTTTAAATATTTTATATTTTACAACTTTTGGTTCTGAGCTTGCGGTTGTCTCTATGTTGCCGCTGTTTTTTATGGATGTGTTTGCGCTTGATATGGTGTACGCGGGTATTTTAGCCTCTGCTTACGCATTCATGAACTTAGCATCTCGCCCTGGTGGCGGTTGGATTTCAGATAAATTAGGTCGTCGTATAACACTTATTGTACTTACGATGGGTCTTGCTGTTGGTTATTTTGTAATGGGCTTGGTTGATGCATCGTGGCCTTTATGGCTTGCTGTTGTGGCTGCTATGGCATGTTCGTTCTTTGTGCAAGCCGGTGAAGGCGCCGTATTTGCTGCAGTACCGCTAATTAAACGTCGTTTAACTGGGCAAATTGCAGGTATGACAGGCGCTTACGGTAATGTAGGCGCAGTAGTTTACTTAACGGCATTATCACTTGTTGATTATCAAACCTTCTTTTTCATTATTGCGGGTAGTGCATTACTTGGCTTAGGCGCACTGTTTTTTATGAAAGAACCAGACGGACACATTACCGAAGTAAATGAAGACGGCACCGTTGAACTTATTTCAGTGACTTAAGGCATTATTGACTATGTTTGATGAAACACACCACGCTAAAGCGCTAAAAAATGAACTCAATGTTTCATTTGGCGGACACAGCGCTAAAGGGTTAAAAGCAGAAAACCAAGATGCGTTTGCTGCTCTTAATACCAAAGCGCAAGAAAAAGAGTCTAAAGGCGTTATTGCCTGCTTAGCCGATGGGTGTTCATCAGCAAAAAATGCTAAACAAGCGTCTCAACTTTCGGTTACTCATTTTATAAATGAGTATTTAAATACTCCCGAAAGTTGGGCGGTTAAAAAGTCAGTGTCGAAGGTGTTAGCAAGTTTAAATCAGTGGCTGTATTCACAATCGGTTAATTACAATCACCTTGGTCAGCGCCAAGCCGATTGGATGACCACTTTTACAGCACTTATTTTAAAGTCGGCAACGGGTTATATATTTCACTTAGGTGATACGCGTATTACCCGCTTGCGAGGAAATAAAATAGAGGCGATAACACGGGATCACAAAGTAAACGATACGCTAACGCGTGCACTTGGCGCACAACTTCATCAAGAAATAGATGTATACGAAGTTGACCTTAAAGCAGACGATATTTATATATTAACCTGCGATGGCGTACACGATGTGCTCCCAAACAGCGATATAGCTAAATTAATTAATGAACACGTTAATTTAGATCACACTAATTTAGAAAATGCAGCTAAAGCAATTACCGAACTTGCATTAGCGCGAGGTAGTGACGACAACGTAAGTTGTTTGCTTGTAAAAGTAGAAAATATTGCCGAGCAAAAGTTAGATGAGCTTTATCATTCGCTAACACGACGAAAAATTCCACCTGCGCTTAATGTTGGACAAAAAATTGATGACTACACGGTTATTCGTAAATTGCATGCCAGTAGTCGCTCGCATATTTATTTAGTGCAACAAGCGCCCGATATACCGCCAGTGGTTTTAAAAGCACCTTCGGTTAATTTTGAAGACGATGTGCACTACCTTCAAGGCTTTATAAGAGAAGGTTGGGTAGGGCAACGCATAAACCATTTAAACGTGATGAAAGTATTGAGTACGCAATCGCAGAGTCGTTTTTTGTATCATATTTGTGAGTACATGGACGGGCAAACACTCAGTGATTGGAAGCACGATGTGCCGCACCCAGAAATAACCCAAGTGCGCAGTATTATTGAACAAATAGTACATGCACTAAGGGCGTTTCAACGACTCGATATGGTACATCGCGATTTAAAACTCGATAATGTAATGATAGATGCGCACGGAAAAGTAACGCTAATAGATTACGGCACAGTAAGTGTTGCAGCTATGGACGAGTCGGTTAAACAAATTGCGGATGATTGCCCGCAAGGCACTGCCGACTACACTGCACCCGAAACACTTATTACTATGCACGCCGATTTTAAAAGTGATTTGTTTTCACTTGGCGTTATTGCATACGAGTTATTGTGCTCAAAATTACCTTACAAACCACTGCCACTTAACCACGTAGCGCCAAAAGATTACAGCCATTGGCACTACACAAGTATTCGTAAATACAGAGCCGATATTCCGTTTTGGTTAGATCAAGCCCTTATGAAAGCGCTTGCCCCTAAACCAGAGCTCAGATACCAAGCTTTTTCTGAGTTTATAAACGATATCAACAAACCTAATCCTTATTTAGAAAGTACCGCTAATAAAAGTTCAATAATGAAACGCGATCCAGTTATGGTGTGGAAATGTATTTCGCTGTGTTTATTTATTGCTTTGGTATGTGTATTAATAATTAAAACTTAGAGAACCAAAATGCTTAACTATAAGAACAACTTACCTATTATTTTTATACTGGGTTGCTTCACTGCGCCTTCAATAAGCCAAGCTTCGCAAACTGATCTTGATTTTAGACTGCGTTTTGAAAGCGTCGATCAAAACAATGCCTTAAAAGATGCAAGCGGCTTAACACTTAGAACCCGCTTAACGCATCAAACAAACGAGGTTAATGGTTTTTCAGCCGTTATTGAAGTAGAAGACACTCGCAGCCTATTAGGCATAGATGATTACAACAATACGGTGGGGAAAAACACTAATTACTCTGTTATTGCAGACCCAGAAAGCACTGAGATAGACCAAGGTTTTGTTAAATATGCCCGCGATGGTCTATCGCTAAAAGTAGGACGCCAAGTAATAGCCCTTGATGGGCAGCGTTTTGTTGGGCACGTAGGTTGGCGCCAAGACAGACAAACCTTTGATGCAGCAACCATTAATTACGCATTTAATAACATAGATTTACAATACAGTTATTTAAATAAGCGTAACCGCATATTTGCTGACGATAAAGACATTAAATCGTCCGATCATCTTATTAATGCAAGCTTTAAAACAGACTACGGTAAAGTGGTTTTATACAGTTACTTATTAAGTGACGATGCACTACAGGACGACAGTTTAGACACTTATGGCGTCTCTTTTAACGGTAATAAAACCCTAAACGACATAAAATTTTATTACAAAGCGGAGTATGCAACGCAGTCTGCGCCAACAAGCGTGAGTGATTTTGATGCCGATTATTATGCACTTGAAGGCGCTGTTGATTTAAATGGTTTGGGTATAAAAACAGTAACATTAAAAGTCGGCATAGAGTCACTAGGCTCTGACAATGGCGATTACGGGTTTGCAACACCACTTGCCACGTTACATAAATTTAATGGTTGGACAGATACGTTTTTAAATACACCCACACAAGGCTTGGACGACACTTACGTAAGTTTAAATGGTAAAGCGTTTGACGGAAAATGGCTGGTGGCTTATCACAGCTTTGATGCTAATGAGCAATCAAATGGGGTTGACGATTTGGGTACTGAACTAAACGTACAATACGTTAAACCTATTAATAAACAATACGCAGTGGGTGTTAAATATGCTGATTACTCAGCGGGCGATACTGCAGCTAATAAAGTCGATACTCAAAAATTGTGGGTATGGATGAGCGCTAAATTTTAACCCTCACTATCTTCTAAAATCCTCTTGTAATTTATGGCGACACAAGATGGTGCAGTTGCACCATCTTGTTGAGCTTTATGCTTTTCACCCCTGCACCAATTTAGGCAACTTGCTGATTTTAAATGCTTATATATTTGGCTTACATATTGCTATAACAATCCTATAACAAATCATTCGATTTCAATTTTAGTCAATTACTAAAGTAGATATCATTTTAAGGTGAGTAAATGCTAAGCAAGCAGCGTGTTGTAGTGGTAGGAAACGGAATGGTGGGGCACCATTTTGTGCAGCAGCTGGTTTCTCAAAATCAAGCTGATGAGCAATTTGAAATTACCGTATTGAGCGGTGAAGACCGTTTAGCGTATGACCGCGTGCAACTATCCTCTTTTTTTAAAGGCAAAACCGCAGACGACCTCGCACTTACATGCAATAAAACCTATGACGATTGGCAAGTACGCTTTCATACTCATTCTAAAGTGGTTGACATAAATCGTGATGCGCAAACTGTAACGACCGCTAAAGGGGAGTCGTTTGAATACGACAAGCTTGTGCTTGCTACAGGTTCATTTCCATTTGTACCTCCTATACCGGGTAAAGATCGTGAGCATTGCCTTGTTTATCGGACCATTAACGATTTACACGCAATAAAAAACTCAGCCCACGGTAGTAAAGTAGGCGTGGTAATTGGTGGCGGTTTACTGGGTCTTGAGGCTGCAAACGCATTAAAGCAATTGGGTTTACAGACTCACGTAATAGAATTTGCACCGCAACTTATGGGCGTACAAGTTGATGCGGGTGGCGGTCGGCTACTAAAAAACAAAATTACAGATTTAGGCGTTACTGTGCATACATCGGTAGCAACTGAGGAGATAGTAGAGGGTGAGAACTGCCGTTACAAAATGTGTTTTAAAGGTGGTAAAACCCTTGAAACCGATATGATTGTATTCTCAGCAGGTATTCGCCCTTATGATAATTTAGCCCGCGAGTTTAATTTAGAGTTAGGCGAGCGCGGCGGTATTGTAATTAATAACCACTGCCAAACGAGCGACAAAAACATATACGCAATTGGTGAATGTGCACTATGGAATAATTTTATTTTTGGCTTAGTGGCACCCGGTTACGCCATGGCTAAAATTGCAGTTGGGCATATTTTACAACAGACCCAGCAAGGTACTTTGCAAAGTACTGGCTTAGACAATAAAGCCGATGAATTTAGTGGTGCCGATATGAGCACCAAGCTTAAATTAATGGGTGTTGAAGTGGGCTCTATTGGCGATGCGCATGCACGCAGCGAAGGTGCAATAAGCTATTATTTTGAAGATCAACCCAATGGTATTTATAAAAAAGTAGTCACTAATTCACAAAGTAATAAGCTGATTGGCGCCGTGCTTGTTGGCGATACCAGCGATTACGATAATTTACTGCAATATCATTTAAACGACATTGAACTTACCACTGCGCCCGAAGCGCTCATTATGCCCCTTGCTGGCGACATAGCAGAGCTAAGCGCCGACGACTTGCCTGATGACGCCATTATTTGCGCTTGTCATAAAGTAACTAAACACACCATTGAACAAACAGTCGCTAAAGGCTTTATAGACCTAGCAAGTGTGCAGCAAAGCACCAAAGCCAGTACCGGCTGTGGAGGTTGTGAAAAGCTCGTTCAAAACGTAATAAGCTGCGCGCTCGCTAAAGCAAGTAACACTATTAACGTAGTTACTCTTAATGAGCCTGTAAAACAGCCTGCATAAATTAAAGCACACTAAAAGAGAGCAGTAGTATGACAACCGCAAACACGTCACCAACTATAAATAAAACCAGTTTAAAACAAACAACATGTGCTTACTGTGGTGTAGGGTGCGGTGTTGATATTTCACTTTTTAATAATGTGCCAACCAAGCTTGAAGGCATGCGAGAGCACCCCGCAAACTTTGGTCGTTTATGTGTAAAAGGCACGCATTTGCTTGACACAACAGGCAGTGATAACCGCTTAACGTCACCCCTTATTAATAATCAAGCTGTTACGTGGGATGAAGCAACCGACCATGTTGCCAATAAATTTAACGACATAATACAAAAGCACGGACCCGATGCGGTGGCTTTTTATGTATCAGGGCAGTTACTTACTGAAGATTACTACATCGCGAATAAATTAATGAAAGGCTACATAGGCTCAGGCAATATTGATACAAATTCGCGTCTGTGTATGTCATCTGCTGTGGCAGGTTATAAACGCGCTTTTGGTGAAGACGTAGTGCCGTGTACCTACGAGGATTTAGAGCAAACTGAGCTACTTATTTTAATTGGCTCCAATGCTGCATGGACTCACCCGGTTTTGTATCAGCGAATGGAGCGTGCAAAGCAGCTTAACCCAAATATGAAAGTAGTGGTTATTGATCCGCGTAAAACTGACACCGCCGAGCTTGCCGACACATTTTTAAATATAAAACCAGGCAGTGACGCTGCGCTTTATAACGGTTTGCTTAATTATTTAAATGAGCATAACCACCTCGATACGCAATTTATTGATCAGCACACAAACAGCTTTGAAAGCGCACTGCAAGAGGCAACAAAATGGAGTTGTGAGGCAGTTAGCGATTTTTGCGATATAGCAATTGAGCAAGTCACTGAGTTTTACGCGCTATTTGCTAACAGCCCAAGTGCGATTAGCTTTTACTCAATGGGTATAAATCAATCAAGTTCGGGTGTAGATAAATGCAACGCCATTATTAATGCGCATTTAGCCTCAGGTAAATTACTTAAGCCAGGTAGCGGTCCGTTTTCGATTACAGGGCAACCCAATGCGATGGGCGGGCGCGAAGTAGGTGGTTTGGCTAATCAGTTAGCGGCGCATTTAGATATTGAAAACGCAGCGCATCAATCACTTGTGCAACGTTTTTGGCTCTCGCCAACTATTGCTAAAAAAGCAGGCAGCAATGCCATCGATATGTTTGATGAAATAGCCGCAGGTAAAATAAAAGCAGTGTGGATAATGGCAACAAACCCAATGGTGAGCTTGCCCAATAACGCCGCTATTAAAAAGGCATTAGAGACCTGCGAGCTGGTGGTTGTATCTGACTGTATTGCAAAAAGTGATACATTAAAATTTGCCGATGTTGCTTTTCCATCAACCGGATGGGGCGAAAAAAACGGCACAGTAACCAACTCAGAGCGCAGAATATCAAGGCAGCGCCCGTTAGTAGCGCCTTATTCAGGAGCTAAAAACGATTGGCAAATTATGTGCGATGTTGCTAAAAAAATGGGCTTTGAAGGGTTTGATTTTACAGACCCAAGTGGCATTTTTGAAGAATGGGCACAATTAACCGATTTTGAAAATAACGGCAGCCGATTGTTAAACCTCTCTGGTTTAGTTGGGCTCACACAAAATCAGTATGATAATTTAAAACCCATTATGTGGCCTGTTGTTAAAAACGAGCCTTATAAAAACGGTCAGGTTTTTACAGATAACCAATTTAGCACCGCTGATAAAAAAGCGCGTTTTATACCCATAACGCCGAAATTACCTGTGCAAAAAACATCAAGTGATTACCCGTTTGTAATGAACTCGGGTCGTATACGCGACCAATGGCATACGATGAGCCGCACGGGTAAAAGCACTGCGCTTTCATCGCATATTACACGCCCGTATATTGAAATCAATCCGCTTGATGCCAGTAAATTAGCAATTAAACAAAACGATTTAATAAGCGCGATTGCCCAAACTGGGCAGGTTACCGCGCATGCAAAAGTAACCGATTCGGTGCGAAAAGGTGAATGCTTTATGCCTATTCATTGGAACAAGCAATTTGCGTCATCAGCAACAGTAAGTGGGTTGTATCAATCGGTAGTTGACCCTCTATCTGGTCAGGCTGAGTGCAAACACGGCGCTGTTAATATAGCTAAAGCACCCTTTGTGCAATATATGCAGCTGTTTGCTAAAAGCGAACTTGTTATAAACAGTGATTTTTGGCTCAAAGTTAATGCAAGCAATTGCTTTAACTACCAATTGGCGCTTAATGAGCCACAAAGTGATTTACTGTATTACTGTCAAACCTTAACTGGTTTACAAGGGCAGTGGTCGGCTATGAATACGGCAAAAGCCATGCATGTGCAGTGTATTCAAAACGATCTATTAGCGTTTGTTGGTATTATTTCTAATGAGCAAAAAGAAATATCACTTGAGTGGATAAATCATCTATTTGCAGAGCCGTTACTGACCTTTACACAGTTACAGTCTTTGCTTTATGCAACCCCAGATGAAGAATTTACCCAAGGCGTGCAAGTGTGTAGCTGCTTTAAAGTAAGAGAGCAGCCAATTATAAACGCCATTAAAAACGGTGCAAACACCGTCGAGCAATTGGGGTCTGAACTTAAATGTGGAACGAATTGCGGTTCGTGTAAAACACAATTAAGCCAATTAATAAAACAACATTACAAAGCAGGTTCTAGCAGCATTGATGTTGCGGTTGTAATGTAAAGAAAAAAGGAAGCATATGCTTAATGATCAATTTGGTCGGCAGTTTAACTATTTGCGCCTCTCAATAACCGATGTATGTAATTTTAGTTGTAGTTATTGTTTACCAAACGGGTATCAGTGCGATACGCCGCGTAATTTTTTAAATAAAAACGAAATTAGCACGCTGGTAAATGCGTTTGCAGAGCTAGGTACTAAAAAAGTGCGCATTACAGGTGGCGAACCATGCTTACGAAACGACGTAACCGATATTATAAAGCTTTGTAAAAACACGCCCGGCATAGAAAAAGTAGCCATTACTACCAACGGATTTAATTTATTAAAGAAAATTAATGAATTTGCTGAAGCAGGGCTTGATGCGCTTAATGTCAGTATTGATAGTTTAAATCCGAGTATGTTTAAACTCATAACAGGGCACGACAAACTTAACCTTATTTTAAAAGGGATTGAGCGCGCGGTAGAGCTGGGCATAAAAGATATAAAAATAAATGCAGTGCTTGCCAAGCAGTTTAATAAAAACCAATTGAAGGATTTTTTAGCGTGGGTAAAGCACCACAAAGTTACAGTTCGCTTTATAGAATTAATGGAAACAGGTGACGGCGCAACATTTTTTGAAGAAAACCACTTAAGTGGGCAAACAGTTAAAGCCCAATTACTCGACCAAGGTTGGTTACAAGTCGTTAGGGGGAAACTAAACGGACCCGCTGAGGAGTTTTGTCATCCTGATTACGATGGTCGTATTGGTTTAATAATGCCGTACAGTAAAGATTTTTGTAAAAGTTGTAATCGCTTACGGGTGTCGGCGCTGGGTAAATTACACTTATGCTTGTTTGCCGAACAAGGTATAGATTTACGCGAACTGCTAAACGAGGACGATACTGCAGCGACCGTAAAGGCAATTCGAGCTGCTATGGGCAATAAAGAAATAAGTCATGAGCTAGATAAGCGCTTAACAGGTGCGACAACTCACTTAGCCATGTTAGGTGGCTAATATGGGAGCTGATGTGAATACTCATATAGAAGCGGATATAAAAGTTAAGCGAGATTTTACAGGTGTTGTGCTTGCTGGTGGTAAGTCATCAAGAATGGGCACAGACAAAGCCGATTTAGTTTTAAAAAATAAAACACTATTGCAAAATGGGTGTGATTTATTAAAAGACGCAGGCGCTAAAAACATACTGATAAGCCGCAATATTACAAATCCAGTCAAGTCATCGAGCCATTACTCGCCGAGCGATTATCCCTCAGAAAAGTACGTTAAAGATATATACCCAAATAGTGGACCCCTTGGCGGAATTTACTCAACATTAATAGCCACTGAGCACGACTTACTTATTACTGCGGTAGATATGCCTCTACTTACGAGTAGTTTGCTAAGCACAATAGTGCTGGCTTCTCAGTCAAATAACGTACAAAGTATGAACAATCAATTAAATCAGTCACAAATACATGCTTGGCACTTTGAAAATGAACCGCTACCGCTGTATATTCGTAATACAAGCAGTGTAAAAAATCATTTAAAACACATACTCACAAACGCAAACAGTCATAAATCAATAAAACAGTTTACCCAAAGCATTGGTGTGCAAACGCTTTTATGTAATAAAGCGCATGCATTAATAAACACCAATACACCGGCGCAATTTAAAGCTGTAAATGAGCATTTTGACCTAAGCATTAACCTATTGAGAAGAACATTATGAGCCACACAAGCGATACACAAATACCTTTAAACATTGCCGTACTTACAGTAAGCGACACGCGCGATGCGATTACCGATACTTCTGGTCATTACTTAATTAAAGCGCTAACTGAGGCGGGTCATCACTTAGCCGATAAAGAAATTGTAAAAGATGATGTTTACCAAATGCGCGCTATTGCATCGCAGTGGATAGCCGACGACACCATTCACGCTATTTTAGTGACTGGTGGTACAGGATTTACCGAACGTGATTCAACACCTGAGGCATTTGCCCCGCTGTTTGATAAAAGCGTAGACGGCTTTGGTGAGCTATTTAGACATATATCGTACGGTGAAATTGGTAACTCAACTATTCAATCTCGTGCACTTGCAGGGCTTGCTAACAACACCGTTATTTTTTGTATGCCAGGCTCGACCGGAGCATGTAAAACAGCGTGGACAGGCATTATAAAAGATCAACTTAACTCAATGCATAAACCGTGTAACTTTGCACCGCACATTACCATTGGTAAAAAGTGTGAATCGCGTGAGCAATAGTATGTTAAGCCACGTTGACGAAAACGGCCAAGCTAATATGGTTGATGTATCGCTCAAAGACGTAACCCTGCGCGATGCCTCAGCTGAAGCCTTTATTAGCATGAGTAAGCTTGCCTTTGAACAAGTAATGCTTAATCAAAACAAAAAGGGCGATGTGTTAGGCGTGGCACGTATTGCGGGTATTCAAGGCGCTAAAAAGTGCGCTGATTTAATCCCGCTTTGTCATCCGCTTGCACTTACTAAAGTAGCTGTTGATTTTGAACTTGATGAAGCAAACAGCCAAATTAAAATAACCAGCTACTGCAAACTTGCCGGTAAAACTGGGGTCGAAATGGAAGCGTTAACAGCGGTATCTGTTGCTGCGCTTACTTTGTTTGATATGTGTAAAGCAGCCGACCCACTAATGGAAATTAGCGGCATGCGCGTTACTCAAAAAGCAGGGGGCAAAAATGGTAGTTGGCAGCGAGATTAATCCAAACGATGCTATATCTAGCGCCGGAAAAGTAGAGTTATTGTTTTTTGGGCAACTAAAAGAGCGGTTAAAGTGCAGTAAATTAAGCCTTGAGATTACGCAGCCGCTTAGTATTTTAGAGCTTAAATTAAGATTAGTGAGTCAATACCCGCATTGGCAACCGTGGCTGGAGGAGCGTGAGCTACTTGCAGCGCTTAACCAAACTATGTCATCAAGCGACGAAATAGTGAAAGCAGGGGATGAGCTTGCCTTTTTCCCGCCGGTTACAGGTGGCTAATGAGCATACATATTCAAGTACAAACCGATGATTTTAATGTAGGTGACGAGCACAATACGCTTTGTAGTAATAATAAAAGCGATGGCGCTGTTGTCACCTTTACAGGTTTGGTAAGAGAGTTCAGCAGTGGCGATAACGTTATTGCACTTGAGCTTGAGCACTACCCAGGTATGACCGAGCAACTTCTTCAATCTATTGCAGAGCAAGCACAAACTCGCTGGCAACTGGCGAGAATATGCATTATTCATCGCGTTGGTTACTTAGCACTTGGCGAGCAAATTGTATTTGTAGGCGTGACCAGCCGCCATCGCCAAGCCGCGTTCGAAGGCGCACAATTTATAATGGATTATTTAAAAAACCACGCCACGTTTTGGAAAAAAGAGCACTTTAAAGACTCATCAAATTGGGTTGAGTTTAAACAAAGTGACAAACAAGCGCTGGGTAAATGGGACGAGTGATACAAATATTTAATTATTTACATTCAGTAAAGGCTTTATAGCTCGATAATAAATAACTTATGTAACTCTCAGTTTGCGTGTGAAGTCTGCGTTTTTCGTGTTATAAATCAGCAATATTAGATTGTTAGCTCGACCCAAGTCTGGAAGACATATGCGCACATCAAAAATGTTATATTTTACAATATTATTACTTGTTCTACTTTCAGCTTTTCTTGCTGTATGGGTATATGATTTAAAAGAAGGTAAAGATTTACTAAGCTTTACCATATCTACAGTAAGCTTTTGTATAGCCGTATTAGCTTTATTTATTACTGTTAGAACATATACATCAATTGATAGTGTAAATAACATTAGCAAAATGGAAGGTAACATTTTAGATAATGAAAATTACGTAACCTCACTTCCAGAGTTAATTAATCAGTTTAAGTCCCAAGATGAAAATACATTAGAGAAAGAAATTTTTGACTCTATTGAGCATAAACTAAAAAAAGAGTCAGAAACCGCCGTTCTTTTTGCCGATACCCTGCAATATATAATTGACCTAATTGTTTTATTTCCAGCTGTTTTTAATGCATCAGAAACTAACAAAGTGCTTTATAAAAAGCGTATGGATACAATTTTGTCAGAAGTTGATAGGCGCTGTGAAATATTACACTCGGTGAGTAAAGGTAATTCAATTCAAATAACGGAAACAATAAAGCTATTTAAAGCTGTTGTGTCTTACCAAAGTTTTGTAGCAGATGATAATTTTAATATTCATGCAGACTTACTTCATGTGAGAGGTCCAATTCTTCGTAATCCAGTTACAAAAACCATTTACCATAATTACCTAGGTTTGTATTACAACAAAAAAGGCATGCATTTATTACGAGAGTCGCTAAATATGAACTCTGTAGATATTTTGACGATTGATGGTTTAGAGTTGGCTCAAAAAAATATTAATACCATAGAGCCATCAATACTTGAAGAAGTAAGTATGTATCTTAAATCTGCCGCTGAGCAGTTCGATAAAGCACTTAGAGTATCTAGCGAAGATGTTATGTGGCCTGGTTTTATTAATTACAATAAAGCACGTACGGTATATTTTTTAGCTTTGCTATCAAATAGCGAACTTAATTGGTTAGATATTCTCGACGAAGCAATAGAGTCTCGCAGCAGGTTAAATCGATTGATAGATGAGATTTTAATGATAGACAGATCAAAACCAGCCAATATTGTTAGCACACATTTAAGAGAATTTTTTCTATATCAAGAAGAGTTAGCACGTACAGTAAAATTGAATATTTTACTGTCGAATAATCTAACCAGACAAAATAATGCACCTATTATATATAAAGGGATTAATATCTCTGATATATCAAACGAAAAACTAACTGACTTATTTGTTTCAATACAAAAGTTTTCTACAGTTAGTATTTACCAAGAAAAAATCATAAGTCGACTTAAGAATAACCTCGCTGTGACAAACTAACAAAGCTTCAGCGAGAAAGTAGGGGATATACTATTTTTACGGCTTTTTTCTCATCATAAAAAAGCCACCTACCTATGCATGAAAAGTCATAGCAAGAATAAATGGCTCTTTATTAAAATGTTTTTTGGACTGAGCTTATTTTATTACACTTTTCCAATGCTCACATCAGGCATTAAATTGAGCCTGTTATGGATAGCATGATGGATGAAAGATAACTTAGTTCGCACCGCTTGAGTTAGTACAAATGGGTAGGCATCGGCAAGTCCCATGCTGCGATTTAGTGAATTTAGAATAATCGAAAATTCCATCCAAGTATCTAAAATAGCATCAATCGATGTTTGTGAATTAAAGTAATAAGCACTTTGTGGCAATCTAAGCTCGTCTGCTTCATCTAATTCAAACTCATTACCCGTTGTTGAGCCTGTAATTGAAAAGTTTTTGGCTGTTTCTAAAGTATCGATAATATGCATGTAATGCGCCCATGTTTCTGCCCAGTCTTCATAAGGGTGCATAGTAGCGTATTCACTAATAAAGGTTTCATGCCAGTTAGCTGGCGCACCTTGCTTGTAATGAGTATCGAGCGCTTGCTGGTAATCTAATTCGTCATCACCAAAATATTGCTTACATAAAGTATGTTTTTTTGGTGAATTTGCGATTAGTTGATCAAAATAATAATGACCAAGTTCATGGCGAAAATGACCAAGTAAAGTACGGTAACGCTCACCCATTGCTATTTTAGCTTGAGAGCGTGCTACGTCGTCTGCTTCAGCTAGGTTTATAGTGATATGCCCGCAATCGTGCCCTGTAAATACAACGTCCTGACCTATAATAGGGCTTACAAAGTGATCGCTTACGTTACGGTCTGCTATAAAATCGAAGCTTAATCCGCTTTCAGGTTCTTGAATCGTTGTATTTAAAGGGAGTGATAATGATTTTAATGTATACAAAGCGCGACGTTTTGCTGTCTCCATTTTTTTCCATAATGGAATATGTTCAACAATACTTAAATCGGGCACCGTTTCATTAAAGCGGCACGAAAAACACAGCACTTCGTCTTTATCGGCAACAGGTATAAATGTGTCTAAATTAACCATACCATTGCATACGTGATACTGAGCGTTGTTATCACATTTTTTATAAAAAACTTCAGGCGCTTCTGCTTTGTAAAATAACCCCGATTGCTCATCAATTTCATAGGGTTCAACTTGGTCGAACTCATCATCAATACCCACGGTTCTACCGCAAGCCAAACAATGGCTGCTTTCAAAAAATAAAATAAGTTGATCTGTGCAATTACATTTAAATGTTTTCATATGTTACCGAATAAAAAAGAGACCGTATAAACCACTTTTACTTAGCGCTATGCTATTGGAGGATAGTAGTTAAATCCTTTTTAATAGTTAAATCCTTTTTAATAGTTCAGACTTTTTAATATTAAATTCATCATCACTCAATGCATTAGAGTCGCGAAGTTGTGCTAACTTTTCAATAATTTGAAGTGTTTCGTCTACCGAGTATTGCCCCACAGTATTATTAGCCGGTGCTTCAACTTGGTTTGGTGTTAACGATGCAAAATTCGGCTGCGTTACTTGCTGCGTAAAATCTTTTTGAGGTTCTGGAGGCGTTGGCGTTTGCCCTGAAATTAATGGCAGGGTATTTACATTAATTGTCCCCCACTGACTGTTAAATGTAAGAGAGGTATTATTGCCTTGCTGTTGGCTTACACCACCAATATTATGATCTAACGTGTCGTATACGCTCACTTGTCCATTTAATTCAACGGCTAAGCGATTAGGGAATATAGCGTAGCGAATATTATTTTGCGCACCACTGCTAAATGGGCTGCCTAGATTACCTGGCCACCATTGATTGCTGCCGGGCGTTCCTGCAGGAATAACCGGAAATATTTGGTTATTGCTCAATATATTAGCAAGTTCGTTGCACAAGTTATCAACGGTTGATTTTAAACCGTTGTTAAACATGTCGCCAACCATTGTCATTCCGCCACGCATCCATTGACCAGAACCACCAAGTTCTGGGCAATTAAACTGTGCCATTGAGCAACCGCCGTTATTAACGCTAACTAACATGTGAATTACTGCATCGTGACTGAGGTTATAACGAGATGCTATACCATTAACTAAGTTTTCACCGACATCTGTTAGCTTTTGCATAAGAAAATATCCTATTAGGTAGATTGGGTTGATTTAAAAAATCTGAAAATACGCCAGGGCTGCATTACCTTTAGCATTGATGATAATGAAAAATTAACAGGTTAGTGAGGTGTGCTGGTTTTTCAAATTGGACGTGTTCTGTTTTGTTTGAAATTAAAACACACCACTGCAAAACTAATCTTTAAAGTAAGCATCTATGTATTAAAAGTTGCTTGTTTTATGTCATCGAGATTGTTAGTTTTACTGTAACGTAAGCGGTTAAAAATCGATCTAGTATAGCACCGTTACTTACTTTAACAGCAGCTTTATTGTGAACTATTTCTTACTATTTAATGATTATTTTTAATGATTTTTAAACTCTAAATAAATGCTTTTAATTATACCCGTTTAGCGTTATAAATAACGGAGTAAGTATTTTTAAAAATTAACTTTATTTGTTTTATTTCAATATTTTAAATTAATTAGCTTTAATTGTAAGTTATTTTAAAGCACTATTTTGGTGCATTTTCTGCACCATTAAAAATCTAAAATTGATGGTTTAAATTACACTAAGTTTACTATTTATTGAATTGGTGTGTTTTTCCTATTAATTAGGTCAAAACCTTTATGCATAACGTTGCTTTGTGCAAGAGCCGCGAGTGGATGAACAGTACTACTTAAGCAAGTCTTTTGGTATAAAAATTGCACAAGTGAATTAGTCCAAATAATATTTTCAGCGTTATATTGTGGCCATACATTATTAAAGGGGAATTAATAGATGACAATTACAGTTGGGATTTCGCACCATACTCAGTATAAATACGATCGGTCAGTTAATATGGGGCCGCATATATTCCGATTACGTCCAGCGCCACATAGCCGTACAAAAATTAAAAGTTATTCTTTAAAAATAGTTCCAGAAGATCATTATATAAATTGGCAACAAGACCCTTTTGGTAATTACCAAGCGAGGGTGGTGTTTAACAAGCCAACTACCGAATTTAGTTTTACAGTTGATTTGGTCGCCGAACTAACGGTTATTAATCCTTTTGATTTCTTTTTAGAAGATTACGCCGAAAACTTCCCGTTTGTTTACGATGCTGTTTCAAAGTCAGAACTCACTCCTTATTTAAAAAAACGCAAAGCCAGTCCAAAATTTAAAGAATTAATCGAATCTTTAAACCCTAAAGAGCCGCTTAGAAGCGTTGATTTTTTAGTGGCTGTTAATCAAGCTATTTATGAATTAGTAGGTTATGGCATTCGTTTAGAACCCGGTGTGCAAACGGCAAACGAAACAATAAGTAAAAAAACAGGTTCGTGTCGTGATTCTGCTTGGTTGTTAGTACAATTGTTTCGTCATTTAGGGTTGGCATCTCGATTTGTATCGGGTTACCTAGTACAGCTAACCTCAGATCAAAAATCACTAGATGGTCCAAGCGGTCCAGAAGAAGACTTTACCGATTTACATGCATGGACCGAGGTGTATATTCCGGGTGCAGGTTGGATAGGGCTTGATCCTACCTCGGGTTTATTTGCTGGTGAAGGTCATATTCCATTGGCGTGTACGCCAGAGCCAAGCTCGGCAGCGCCGGTAACCGGCGGTATAGACGACTGTAAATCTGAGTTTAGCTTTTATAATAAAGTAACGCGTGTACACGAAGACCCACGTGTTACTAAGCCGTATTCTGAGGCGCAGTGGGCGGCAATTAACCGCTTAGGTCAGCACGTTGACAATGTTTACAATGAAGAAAACATACATTTAACTATGGGTGGCGAGCCTACGTTTATTTCTATTGACGATATGGAACATCCTCAGTGGAATACTGATGCCGATGGTAAAGAAAAAAGAATATTAGCTCAAAATTTATTTGTAGAAATGAATAAAGTATACACAAAAGGTGGCTTTACTCATTACGGACAAGGTAAATGGTATCCGGGTGAGCCATTACCACGTTGGCAATACGCATGTTATTGGCGCAAAGACGGCGAGCCTTTATGGCAAGATGCTGCACTATTAGCCGATCCTAATAAAGATTATAAATTTGATCATACCGATACTAAAAAGTTTGCTGATAAACTGTGTGACTCACTTGGTCTTGAAACCAAGGCACTTACTACGGCTTATGAAGATATTTTATATCACATGTGGCAAGAAGCCTCATTACCTACCGAAATAAAGCCAGATCAACCAGAACTTCTCCATGCAATGAGCCGAAAAGGCTTTTTAGCCAAAATGGATAAAGGCATAGAAAAGCCTGTTGGCTATGTTCTACCTTTAAAATGGAACGATAGTAAAAACTGTTGGCAGTCGTGTACGTGGGAGTTTAAACGGGGTCATTGTTTTTTATTACCGGGTGAATCACCACTTGGTTATCGCCTACCTTTAGACAGCCTTGAGTGGAGCGGCAATATTATTGACCGCGACCCGTTTGATATTCCAGAAAATTTTACCAAAGCTAAAAAGCTTAAAAAGGGCTTTATTGGTAAAGAAATGGTTAAAACTGCGCTTGTAATGGAAGTGAGAGAGGGGCGTTTATATATATTTATGCCACCAACAAGTCATTTTGAACATTACATGGGTTTAATAAGTAGTATAGAGAGTGTGGCTAAAGAACTTAAAATGCCGCTTGTTATTGAAGGCTATAGCCCACCTAAAGATAGCCGCGTAGAAAAATACGCTGTAACGCCAGATCCAGGTGTTATTGAAGTAAATATTCATCCTTCAACATCGTGGGATCAATTAGTCAGTCGAACCACAACGTTATACGGTTTAGCAAAAGAATGCCGATTAGGTACCGATAAGTTTATGGCAGATGGTCGCCATACTGGTACTGGTGGTGGTAACCATGTAACGCTTGGTGGCGAAACACCTGAGCAAAGCCCATTTTTACGTAGACCCGATATTTTAAGAAGTTTTATTACCTATTGGCAGCATCATCCTGGTTTGTCGTATTTATTTTCGGGGCTTTTTATTGGTCCTACAAGCCAAGCACCGCGAGTGGATGAAGCCCGTGATGAAGTTTTATACGAGCTAGAAATTGCCTTTTCACATATGCCCGAAGGTGAGGTGCCTGAACCTTGGTTAGTTGATAGGTTACTGCGTAATTTATTAGTGGATTTAACGGGTAATACACACAGAGCAGAGTTTTGTATTGATAAGCTCTATTCACCCGACTCAGCCACAGGTCGTTTAGGGATTGTAGAATTTAGAGGCTTTGAAATGCCTCCACATTCACAAATGAGTTTAGTGCAAATGCTACTGTTGCGTACTTTACTTGCTTGGTTTTGGAAAAAACCTTACCACAAGCCATTAATACGTTGGGGTACAGAGTTACACGACAAGTTTTTATTACCACAATATGTAGAAAACGATTTAGCTGAAGTAAGCCGCGATTTACAACAGGCAGGTTTTCAATTTCAGTTAAGTTGGTTAAATCCATTTTTTGAATTTAGATTTCCGGTATGTGGCACGCGAGAACTTGATAACGTCACACTTGAGCTTAGAACCGCAATCGAGCCTTGGCATGTACTAGGCGAAGAGGCAAGTGCGTCGGGTACGGCGCGCTATGTAGATTCGTCATTAGAAAGAGTGCAAATAAAAGTACAAGGAACAATGAGCGATCGCTATGTTGTAACGTGTAATGGTCGAAGAGTGCCGCTTAAACCGGTTAAAGGTAAAGCAAAAGATGAAATGGTCGCGGGTATACGATACAGAGCTTGGCAACCACCTACAGCGCTTCACCCAACTATTGGCGTACATGCTCCATTAGTTTTTGATTTAATTGATACGTGGGAAGGTCGTTCAGTTGGAGGCTTTGTATATCATGTGAGCCATGCTGGAGGTCGTAATCCTGAAACGCTACCGGTTAATGCATTTGAAGCTGAAGGGCGCAGGGTTGCAAGATTTTGGGAGCATGGGCATACACCATCGTTACTTGCATCAGCAGAACCAAGCTGGAGCCCATCGGCGGTTACGCATAGTTTTCAATCGGCGCAAAGCGCAAGTGAATACGTGGTACCTGATGAAGAAAGTAGTAATCCTGATTATCCAAATACCTTGGATTTACGTAGGCAGCCTAACTTTAAATAATAATTGATAGTTGTGTCATTCCACTTTGAAATTATTTAAAGTGGAATGACTAAATATTTTTAAAGCATCATTATGAACACGGCTATTTACTATAAATTGGAGCGCTTTCAGCTTGTATATTAACAATAACGCGATGCCGGAATTGCCTGAGTGGTTGTCTTTATACCTTGATAAATCACATGGACATGATGAACTAGCAAACCACAGTGGTTTAAACCCAGACCATTGGGATACTTTATTTAAGCGTTTAGCTAGTCTAACAGCAGATGATGTTAGTAGCCGCGCTACAGAAATTAGCCAATTGCTACAAAATGGCAATATTAAAAATGAAAGCAATAAGCAGTGGCATTTCGACCCATTGCCATTTATGTTATCTAAAGCTGATTGGGCATTGCTTGAAGAGGGAATAAAACAAAGAACCCTTTTATTAAATAAAATTCAGCAAGATATTTACGGTGACCAAACATTATTAGTCGATGGTCATATTCCTGCAAAGCAGCTTTTTCAAGACCCTAATTACTTACGCGAAGGTTTTAGCTTACCTAGTAACGAATTAACACTATTTTTTACTGCATTAGATGTTTACCGCACGCCAACAGGCGAATTTAAAGTATTAAGCGATCATTGTCAGTGCCCGTTAGGCTTAGGGCTATTAATTAAAAGCCGTATTATTGCAAGGCGTGTAATGGCTGAAGAATTTGCCGAATGTAATGTTCAGCAAATTAAAGAATTTTTAAATTTATTCCAAGAGGGTATTAATGAATATACCCACTACATGGATGACCCACGAATTGTAATTCTAACCCAAGGAATTGATGACCCTAACTACAACGAGCATGCATTCCTATCTACCTACTTTGGCTACACATTAGTACAAAGCGCCGACTTAACCGTACGTGGTGGTGACGTTTGTTTAAAATCGTTACAAGGCTTGGGTAAAATTAATGTCATTTTACGCTGGGTTTCTGATCGTTGTATTGACTCTTTAGAGCAAACTGAATATTCACTTCATGGTATTCCGGGCTTATTACAATCGGTACGACAAGGGTCGGTTAAGGTTTTAAACCCGTTTGGTAGCGGTGTGCTCTCGTCACCTTCAATAAAATGCAACTTAGAAAAGTTATCGCAGCAAATTTTAAAACAACCGCTGTTGTTAGGTGAGCCAAATTACTTAAGTGTAAAAGAAGCGCAAGCCATTGATTGGAATAACCTCGAACTACTATCTGCTATAGACCCTACACTTAAGTTAGATGGAGTGTTAGACGAGCAAGAAATAAAGCTACTTATTAGCAAAGAACCCGATAATTACTTTTTCCAAGAAAAGCCTTCTTTTAGCAGTGCACCATTTTGGCATGACGGGCAATTAATCTCCAAGCCAGTGGTGTTTAGGTGTTATGCATTAACCACAGAAAATGGCGTAGAAGTACTTCCTTCAGCACTGTGTTTTTCGAACGAAAAAAGTAACAACCCGAGAATATCTGGTTGGATCAAAGATACATGGATAAATACAGCCGATAGAGTTGATTTAGGCGAGCATAATCCACCGGTGCCAATTAGAAAAAGAATGGATGTAACGCTACTTGAAGGGGTTATTTCGAGCCGTACGGCTGAGCACCTTTTTTGGTTGGGTCGATACTTAGAACGCTGCGAAAACACCATACGTATATTGCGTATTTTTATAGACAAGTACACCGAGTTTTCTGTTTACCCAGATTCAATACGAAAAAGTATAGTTGCACGGCTTTCTAATGCCATTAGGTCGCAATATATTGTTTATCCCTATATAGAACCTGATTTAAAACTAGATGGCATTGATGTAAATCTGTCTAAAGAAACTGCTTTTCAACTCCTTGCAGACGAGCAATGCGCTGGCAGTATTATTAATACATTAAAGTACATTGCTAATGCGTCGGTGCAAATTCAAGAATTACTATCTCATGATAGCCGCCGAATAATTGATGATATTAATGAGCAAATTAAAGTATTTAAAAATGTAAATATTAATATTCCAACGCGTGCAATGCAAAGCAGCCTAGATAGAGTTATAGGCTCAATTATGGCTTTTAATGGCTCGATTACAGATTGTATGCCAAATAGTAATGGCTGGTTTTTACTCGAAATGGGCAGAAGAGTAGAGCGTAGCTTACAAATAACATCATTAAGTGCGGCTTTATTAACCAAAGAGTTAGACGAGCCCGAAGAGCTTGGCTTACTTGAAGCAGTGCTAAGTTGCCAAGTTAGTTTAGTTACGCATAAGCGCCGATACAGAATGTATCAAACCATTGGTACAGGGCTTGAGTTATTACTTTTAGATGCTGAATACCCACGTTCTTTATTATTTCAGTTAGAGGAAATTAATAAGTTGTGTAAGCATTTACCCACAAAACGCAGACAAGGCGTAATTGCGGCACACGAAAAAGCAATTTTACTGTCTAAAACAAGTTGTTATGTAACTGAGAAAGATTACCTACAAAAAAGTGAAAATGGACAACGTAACCAGTTAATCGAATTTAACCATAATACGCGTATGAACTTAGATACATTTTGTGATGTATTATTACTACAGTATTTTTCTCATACCCAAACGGCAAATAAATTGAACTGGACTAATATTGAGCAAGCTCAATCGTGAAATATAAAATAAAGCACTCGACTACATACAACTATTCAGACTTTGTTAGTTTGTGTCAAAACCAAGCGCGATTAACGCCAAAAACGAATCGCGGGCAAATATGCCACAGTAGCCGTGTAGAAATTGAACCTACACCTACTTACTTACAGACATTTACTGATTATTTTAATAATCAGGTAACAGCGTTTGAAATAGCAATACAGCATAAAAAACTTAAGGTAACGATGATCAGCGAGGTAGAACTGTTAGTCGGCGCTAATAGTAATTTAGAGAGCGTTGATATTGCTTGGCGAAAAGTACGTGATTTATTGGTTAAACCAAATACAGCGGAATTATTAAAAACGTCTGAATTTGTACTACCTTCACAACTTATTCCAATAGATAAAGGAATTAAGGAATACGCATTAATTTCGTTTGATGCACACAAAAATATAATTTCTGCATGCAAAGATTTAATGGCACGGATTTTTCATGAATTTCATTATGATCCTGGTTTTACAACAATTAGTACGCCTTTGAGCACTGTTTTTGCACAAAAAAGGGGCGTTTGCCAAGACTTTGCACACTTTGCGCTTGCATGCTTACGCAGCGTAGGGTTAGCAGGTCGATACGTAAGTGGGTACATAGAAACTATGCCACCAGAAGGCGAAGAAAAGCTAGAAGGTGCAGATGCAACTCATGCATGGTTTGCGGTATTTGTTCCAAACTTTGGTTGGGTTGATTTTGATCCAACAAATAATGTTTTACCACGCGATCAGCATATTACTCTAGCCGTAGGGCGAGACTTTTCTGACGTAACTCCTTTAAAAGGAGTGGTATTTGGTGGCGGTAGTCAATTGCTTGATGTAGCAGTTGATATGATTCGAATGGAATAGCAGTTTAACTACGTCATATATGATGATGGATAAGGTGAAAGAGTGTATGAAAATTGATTGGAAAGCGTACCAAACAAAAGGTTTCTTTGATGAATTAATTGATGCACAAGGAAACGTTAGATCGCATGGAACACAATTAGCACAATTTTTTGCTAATTTATCAGCAGAAGAATTAGTAAAAGCCAGAGCGGTTGCTGATTTAGCAATTAAAGAAATGGGTATTACTTTCACGGTTTACAACGAAGGTAATATGATTGATAGAGCCTGGCCGTTTGATATTATTCCTCGTACAATTGGTAAAAAAGAATGGCAAAGCGTAGAGGTTGGTTTAAAGCAACGTGTTGAAGCGCTTAACCTTTTTATAGATGATTTATACCACGACCAAAAAATAATAAAAGATGGTATTTTTCCAAAAGGGTTACTAGAAAAATCAGTTAACTTTCGCCAGCAATGCGTGGGAATAAACCCGCCAAATAAGATATGGGCGCATATTTGTGGCTCAGATTTAGTACGCGATGGTAGCGGTACAATGTATGTGCTTGAGGATAACCTGCGTGTTCCTTCTGGTGTATCTTATATGCTTGAAAATCGCTCTGTAATGAAGCGTGTATTCCCTGAATTATTTGAGCAAGTGTCGATTTTACCTGTTGATGATTACCCTTCACAATTATTTGATATGCTAGCGGCAATGTCGCCTCGTCCACAAGATAAACCAGAAGTCGTGGTACTTACTCCTGGGGTATTTAACTCCGCTTATTTTGAACATTGTTACCTTGCCCAAGAAATGGGTTGCGAACTGGTAGAAGGGCGCGATTTAGTTGTTGAAAAAGATGACTGTGTATACATGAGAACAATCACAGGGCTACAACGAGTTGATGTTATTTATCGTCGTATAGATGATTTATTTTTAGACCCAGAAGCCTTTTTACCAGAATCCCAACTTGGCGTTCCTGGATTAATGCGTGCTTGGTCTAAAGGTAATGTTGCTTTGGTTAATGCACCAGGCGCAGGTGTTGCTGATGACAAAGTAGTTTACGCCTATGTACCTGAGATGATTAAGTACTACTTAGGCGAGGAAGCTAAACTTGCTAATGTCCCAACGTTCAAATGTTTAGACCCGAAAGAATGCGACCATGTGATTAAAAATATCGATAAGCTTGTTGTTAAACCAGCAAATGAATCTGGCGGATATGGATTATTAATTGGTCCTAAATCGACTAAAAAAGAACAAGAAGCGTGTATTGCTCAAATTAAAGCGGACCCACGAAACTGGGTAGCTCAACCAACATTAGATTTATCAACAGTACCAACATTTGATGGTAATAAACCAGATGGTCGACATACCGATTTAAGACCGTTTATTTTATCATCAGGTAAAGATACGCAAGTTACCACTGGTGGATTAACGCGTGTTGCTATGGTTAAAGGCTCTTTGGTGGTTAATTCATCACAAGGTGGTGGCAGTAAAGATACTTGGATTGTTGACGAAGAGGCTAAATAATATGTTATCAAGAGTAGGCGAAACTTTATATTGGGTATCTAGATACATTGAGCGCGCGGAAAATGTAGCTCGTTTAATCAACGTTAACAATTTACTGATGATGGACTTACCCAAAGGCGTATGTACCGGCTGGGAGCCATTAATTGATATTATTGGTGTGCGTAAAGCGTATTCAGAAAACCATACTGATTTTACTGAACAAAAAGCATTAAGGTATTTACTTGTTGGTAGTGATAACAGCTCGTCAATTTTAAACTCTATTACCTCGGCACGAGAAAGCGCACGTACAATCCGCGATGTAATACCTCGAGATGTATGGGAAGAAATTAACTCTCTTTATTATTATGTAAAAGATAATCAAAAAGAAGGGATAACAAAGCGCGGACGTTTTGATTATTTAAAAAAGATTATAGATTCAGCCCATCAAATATTTGGGGCGTTAGATGCCACAATTAATCATGATCAGGGCTATGTTTTTATCCGCTTTGGTTCGATTATAGAGCGCGCAGATATGACATCGCGAATTTTAGATATTCGCTCTGCTACGTTAATTACTAATGAAGAAAAAGTGAAGCCGTTTGATAATATTCAGTGGATCAGCTTATTGCGCTCATTAAGTGCTTATCAAATGTATCGCCAAGAAATGGGCGTTAGAGTACAGCGTGCTGATGTAATAGAATTTGTGATGCACAGCAAAGTATTCCCACGATCTATTTTATTTTGTATGAATGAATTAAAAGCATTGGTTTTACCTTTGCCAAACTCAACAGAAATTATTAAATCAATTGATGATGCAATTGTTGAGTTAGAAAATAAAGACGTACGAGTACTTAAAAATGGTCTGTTGCATGACTTTATCGATGAAATACAAATAGACTTAGCTGGAATACATAACGGACTGGCCGAAACGTATTTTTTAAAACAAGCAGAATAATAAAAGCTGTCTATTGTGAAATGACTGCTTAGTCTTAAGCGGTCATTTTTTTGCTTAAATTTATTTATAATAATTTTAAAACCTGCATAATTAATCTTTACTTCCTCATCCGTTGGTATCGCAATGAAAATCATCTCGACTAATATCTCTAAAATTAAAACTCTTATTCATAATGGTAAAGAGGTGAAAACGGGAATATTCAAAACCCCAACTAACAAACCTGTTGTTATTGAAAAGCTAAACATTATAGGTGACGAGCAAGCTGATTTAGTTAATCACGGCGGGGTAGATAAAGCGGTATATGCTTTTTCGCACAATCATTATGAGTATTGGAAACAAATCCTCGAGAATGATAATTTGGCAGTAGGTGCCTTTGGCGAAAACTTCACGATTTCTGACCTTGATGAAGCGAATATACACATAGGTGACCATATTCGAATTGGTACTGCATTACTTGAAGTAAGCCAGCCTCGTGTACCTTGTTTTAAACTCGCTATCGCCCTTAATAATAAAAACAGCCTTAAATTGTTTACGCAGCATTACTGCACTGGCGTGTATTTTAGGGTACTAGAGCAGGGCGTTGCAAAAACGGGTGATAGTGTTGTTATCGAGAAGAAAGCCTCGCACGACATATCAGTTAAAAAACTGTTCCAGGCATTTTTTGATAAAAAATACGTAGGTTATGAAGACATACTTTTAGAAGCATTAACTTTGCCAGAGCTTGCTGTAGAGTGGCAAGAAAAGCTAAAGAAGAAGCTTGCTATTAAAAGTGAATAAAGCAGTTTAAAACTGTTTTATTCCCGCGCTATCACTCTTTAAAAAGTGTTGCTGCAACCTATTTATTAAACTTTGAAGAACAGGTCCTGTTGATTGGCTTCTTGAAACAACGCATCCCACAGGAGTAAGCCAACCGCCTTGTTCATGAGTAACGGGTAGCGTTACCACTTCAGCTTGGTTTATATACCTCTTAATAGCAAACTCGGGTACAAGCGCCCAACCAATACCCTGAACTACTAAGTCGATAAGGGTTTGATGTGTATTTGCGTACCAAATTCTAGAGCTAATTGCGTAGCTAAACCATAACTCTTTTTGGCTAAGGCTGCGATGAACACATTGCCTATGGGCTTTTAAATCATTGCTTGTTACAGCCTTTAGCTTTGCAAGCGGGTGTTCTGGTGATGAAATCGTTAAAAATCGAGCTTGACCTAATAGAAAAAAATCCATATCAACTTTTAGTTCCCCATCACTATAAATGATACCTACTTGTGCTTTTCCTATTTTTACTAAGTTTTCTACATCGTCAGTTGTTGTCGATATTATTTCGAAATTAGTAATCGGGAACTGATCAGCAAGTGGGGCAATCACTTTTAAAATATCTTGATTATTTAGGCTTTCATCAATAGCTATAATTACCTCATGCTCATAATTTTTTGCTAATGCATCCACTTTTTGGTCAAAATACTTTTGCTGATGAAGTATAGAGTATGCGACAGGTAACAATGCCTTACCACTGATCGTTAAGCTGGGTATATTTTTATTACGCGTAAACAATGTTTGATTAATCGCTATTTCAAGATTAGAAATAGCTTGGCTAATTCCCGATTGTGCACGGTTAAGCTTTCGGGCTGTTGCCGAAAAAGATCCTGTTTCTACCACGGTTACAAAAATTTTTAGTTGCTCAAAACTATACATATCATTCAACTTAAAGGTGAGTACTTATTTGCTCATCTTATCACTAAAGGTGATGGCTACTAACTTTGCAAATAATTAAATTATGTCACTATTATTTTCTTTAATTATTTGGCGTAAAAGGGGTTAATTATGGATGCAAAAATGGGGTCGCTAGAGAGGATGTTTCAGGCTGTTTTGTTTGAAGTATTAGCGGTAACGCTGTCGATTATTGGTTTGGCTGTATTTACAGAGCATGCAATATCGGCTTTATCAGGCACTATGATTATAATTGCAACGATTGCGATGTGTTGGAATTTTGTTTTTAATTGGTTTTTTGACAAAGTAGCTACCGGTGCAAAAGAGCAACGTTCTGTATTATTTCGTATTTTTCACGTGATTTTATTTCAAGGCGGGTTACTTGTTTTTACTATTCCCGTAATGGCGAGCATTTTAAACGTAGGCTTATGGGAAGCATTAATAATGGATATCGGCGTAACTTTTTTTATAACCCTTTACGCTTTTACTTTTAACCTAGTGTACGACCACACACGAGCCTATATTTTTCATTCAAAAAATGCTGCATGTTAATACACTTTTTAAATATGGGATGACTTAACAAAGTTTTGTATTTAGCTACTGGTGTATTTGCCAATGCACCAGCACTTTTAGAGGCGTAATATTACCCAAGTTTGCTTTATAGTGGCAAAAAACTAATAAAGGATCTTTTTATTAAAAGTGAATAAAGCTAAATATCAACTGTTATTCATAGAGGAGCTAGTAAAAAAGATAAAATCTGCTATACCTAAGGTTATAAATACTATAATTATTATAGTGTTACTTAAAGATTTTTGGGTTAGTAGCTAAAATAGGTGTCGTATATGAATATCTCAAGAAAACTGATGCTTATTGTAATATTAACTGCAGCAGAGATAAGTATTACTGTCTACTCAGCTTTTGAAATAGCTAAAGGGGCTAAGTTTCATCAACTTAACTTTCTTCATTTAAAGTATACACATCAACTTACCAAGTCAGTTAAAAAAATAGAAAATGATATCCCCATAGATATAAATGCCATTGAGTCGGATATATTGTTAATTAGGCAGCAACCTATTGAATGTATTGAACAAATAAACCCGTTAAATTATGCTGTTATGAAAGTTATTAACACAGATCATACATTAACAATCTGTGAAAACGATATTGAAATTGCTGATAAAGCCTTATTGTCAGTTAATCAGTATAAAAAGGGGGAACTTAGTAGAGACGCTTTTTTACTAAATCTTAATACTTCGCTAAGTGGCTTTAATAAAAATACGGAGCTGTTTGAGGAACCAATTAGAAAAACAGTATCGTTTATACTAATGACGTTAATTCCACTTGTTATAATCATATCTTTTTTTAATATTCTTTTTATAAGTTATCTTTCTCGCACAATATCGAGCTCTATTCGAAATCTAACTCTACTTTTATCAAGTAAGCCCGAAAACAATATTAATCTGGACGATGAACTTGATATAAAAACGTCGGGTGAATTAAAAGCACTCGTTATCGCGGCCAGACAGCGAATTAAAAATGATCTTTTAAATATTGAAAACAGTATTGAACTCAAAGAGATTATAAACAGCCAAACAGCTTCCCTGCAGCAAGCAAATGATGAGCTTGCCCAGTTTGCTTATCGGGCTTCCCATGACCTGAAGTCACCGCTGTCAGGGGCTAAATCCTTAGCGCATTTTGTTATCGAAGATATAAAAGCGGGAGACACAGAGGAGGCAAGCCGAAATGCACTGGTTATTTATCAACAAATGGAAAAGTTAGAAACACTTGTTGTTGATATTTTATTGTTAGCCAAAGCTGAAATTGGTAATGAGGATAAAGATTTAATTGACTTTAATCAGTTAATTATTGATATGAAAGAACGACTGTCTTGGCTCATGAAAGATAATCCTTGTACGCTCGAAACAACAATTAATCTATCAGTACCTATAAGGTCTGAAAAAGCGCGTTTTGCTCAAATTATTGAAAATTTGATATCAAATGGGTTGAAGTATTACGACAGAAATAAAGACTCGCCTTATGTCCGCTGTGATATTTTTAATGAGCAAGAGACGTTTTTTATTACTGTTACAGATAACGGAATGGGAATACCACAAAAGCATCAAAGTGAAGTGTTTGATATGTTTAAGCGATTTCATGCACAGACAAGTACGGGGTCTGGTTTAGGGATGGCGCTGGTTAAAAAACATATTGAGTATTTAAATGGTGAAGTATCACTGCAAAGCTCTGATGAAGGTACGACGTTTAAAATAATAATACCAATGGATAAGCTAACATGACAAAAATTAAACCCCCTATATTAATTGTCGATGACAATGAAGTTGACCGGTATATTCTTAAAAGATTAATTAAAGAGGCTGAATTAGATCTTACAATTTTTGAAAAAAAAGATGGCCAGGAAGCATTAGAATTTCTAGAAAATTATGAAGCTAACAGAAAAGAGTACCCTGATGGATTTCCTCCAATACTCATATTTTTGGACATCAATATGCCAAGAGTCAATGGTATTCAGTTTTTAGAAGAGTTTTCTAAACTGAGGAAGATGATAGAAATCAGCTCGTGTGTGGTTATGATGTTTAGCTCATCAGAAAGAGAAGAAGAAAAAAAGATTATAATGTCACACGATTTTGTTAAAGGTTACCTTGTAAAAGGAAGCTTTCAGGCAGCAGAGTTAAAAGAAAAAGTATTGGCTGTCATCGGTCAGCATTTGGAAAAACACAGCTGATTTGCATGTGTTTTAGGTTTTAACCCGCTAGGCTGTGCCAATTGGAGAGCCTTTAGTTTGAGTATGTGGCACAAACCAAAGGTTTTTAGCTTAAGGTTACACAGGTGTTTGATTTAAGCTTCAATTTTACAAAGGCTCAAAATAACCTATTTATTAAAGGCTTATTTTTTTACTATAGTCATCGAGCAGCAAATTAATTTCGTTTACAGGCATAGGCTTTGAAAAGAGAAAACCTTGCAAGTAGTCTATATTTAATTTTTTACACAGCTGATGCTGGGTTTCAGTTTCGATTCCTTCAGCTACCACAGAAAAATCTAGTTTCTTCAGCATTAAAGATAAGCTCTCGATTATTTTTAATCGCTTATTATTTTCTCCACCTAACGATTGCATGCTTTTGTCTAATTTTACTATATCAATAGGGTAGGAAATAAGGTGAGATATGGATGAATAACCCATACCAAAATCGTCCAAAGCAATCCTAAACCCTTTATTAGACAGAGAAGTTAATATCTCAATCACTTCTTTACTGTTTTCCATAAAAGCTGTTTCTGTTATTTCCAGAATAATACTACTGGTTTTTAAATTGTATTTTTCGACCGTCTCTAATAGATACGTTTGTAAAACTTCTCTTTGCAGCTGTATCGGTGAAATATTAATAGATAGAGTTAACGGCGTTTGATAGTCTTTCTGCCACAAAGATAACTGCTTTAAAGCGCTCGCAATTATCCATTTTCCAAGAGGGGCTATTAATCGGCACTCTTCAGCAATAGGAATAAACTCATCGGGGGTATAATTAACGGTTGTATCTGGCCAACGGATAAGGGCTTCGACACCTGTCATTATTTGTGTTTTTGAACAATAAACAGGTTGATAAAATAGCCTAAAGTTTTTTTCCTCTATATGCTCTTTTATACTATTTTGAATATCTACCCGACGACTAAATTCATATTGATATTGCTCTTTGTAAAAGCTTATTCTACTTTTACCACTTTGCTTTGAGCGATACATTGTGAAGTGGCATAGTTAATTTGGCCACCTACTTAGAGATGTTATTATGCATCTCATCAAACGTTAGGTGATACAAATG
>NZ_JBEOOQ010000025.1:0-67525 GCF_040309305.1 Pseudoalteromonas sp. RB2-MNA-CIBAN-0110
TGTTCGTTTGATCGGTGTATTATTTGACTTGGTCATAATAAATCCTAAATGTGTAAACACATTTCAGGACGAGACAGCGCAATAAAAAAAGCCCAGTTAAAAAAGTTAAAAGGGCTAAAAGGGTTGTGCTTAGGGAAGTTGTAGTCGTTTTTTAAACTTATATTTAGAGCTTATATTTAGAACTTATATCTAAAACCAAATGCTATACCGTCATCTTCCGACTGCTCCATTTGTGCTTGTTGATCGTCGTTATCACTTTCAAAGTCGCTAAAGTCTTTACGCGCTTCTACGTAGGCAATAGTGTCTTCGTCAATTAAGTAGTGAAGGCCAATAACAGCAAACTGACGCTTAAATACATCGTCTGGATCGGCGTTAAAGTTTGGCTGAATTACGTAGTCATCACCGGCATCAAACACGTTGTAGGCAATAAAAGGGCGAAAATCGTTATCAAAGCGGTAAGATGCAAATGTTTCTATACCTATTGCGTCATCAATTAAGCGACCAATATTATCGGTGTCGTGGTTTTTGTTTTTATTTACGTTGGCAGCAACGTAAAGGCCGCGTTTATCGATGCTGCCCCACATAATACCGGCACCATAAATTAAATCTTCAACATTACGAGTAGAGCCATCGCCAAACGTTAAATCAAACTCACCTCGGTTAACACCTGCCGTAAGCGTTAGCATATCGGTAGGGGTATAAGTAACAGACGCACCAAATGTGTAGTTAAATTCAACTTCTTGGGCTGCTCTATCGCCAGAGTTCCAAAGCGTTTCGCATTCTTCTTCTGAAATATCGCTTACGTCACAGGTATAAAACTCGCTGTTTTTAAGCTGCGCTTGTACTGCAAAGCTAAAATCGTTATAGCTATTGCGGTACTGCACTAACTTATCACCACGGCCAGTGCCATTTACAGCGCCATCGTCTTTGTTATAGGTGTAAACGCCTGCTGCATTACCATCCCATACAAAGCTATTATTTGTTCCATAAACTACGTCGTACCATGCACCCCATTGTTTACCAATGGTAAGTTGACCGTACTTTTCGTGTGAAAGGCCTGCGTAACCTAAACGGTTATACAAAAATTCGTCCTGAATTGACTCAAAACGATTGTTATAAATAATATCGCTACTACCAACAGGGTTTACACCCCACTCTACAAGAGCAAGAGCAGTCCAATCTTTCTTTAGCTCTCTAGTAAAGCCAAAGTTAATGCGCGAAGTACCGTTAACAACTTCGGTTTCGTTTTGTGTGTTAATTACACGCACATCAAGATACCCACCTACTTCTAGAGTGTTTTTGTCATCTTTGTATAACTCTACCGCTGAAATAGCGGGTGCGAATACAATACTTGCGCTAATCAGTGTCGCTAATTTTTTGCTCATCTTGTGTGTTGCCCTGTGTAAATTTTTAGTGTTTTTACGTAGGTAAAAATTCAGATTTGAAGACTAACAAAGCAATAAAGAGCTCAAAAGTGAAAAATACTCAACAAAATTGACAGGCAAATTCTATTGATATTCACTGGAGGTTAATTTTGTTTTTCAGGTGTTGCAGAAGTTTGTTTTTATATTGAATATATAGGTAAATAGGATGGTAAATTTGTGGTATGTTAAAAATTTAATTTGAATTAATTTCATCTTGTTCAAAAAGTAGCGACTAGTGCAAAAGCTCTAAAAGTACTTTATTTTCATAAATATAACTTTTTATTGTTACTGCGTGTACAAAAATGAGTTAAGTAAACACACAAACACGTTAAAAGTGTTTTTACTCTAATTCAGTATACGTAATTCTAAACTCCCTAGACGTATTAAAGTGAATATATTGATGAATTTTTACTTGTGTAAGTTGAATAACAATTTGCAAAAACACTAAATCTAATTTGTTATTTTAATTACGAGTAGCTCAGTGATAATAATTGCCTTAAACCACGTGGTTTGCCTTTAAACTTTCATAGAAAAACGGGCCATTTTGGTTTAAACTGCGCGCAATTTAAATACATCATTACTCCTTTGGAGGGTAGCGCTATTATTAGTACAGCTAATGTCACCATGCAATTTGGTGCTAAACCATTATTTGAAAATATCTCAGCAAAATTTGGCGACGGAAACCGTTACGGTTTAATCGGTGCAAATGGTTGTGGTAAATCAACATTTATGAAGATTCTAAGTGGTGAGCTCGAAGCGTCTTCAGGTAATGTAAGTACTGATCCAAATGAACGTGTTGCTAAACTAAACCAAGACCAGTTTGCCTACGAAGAATACTCAGTAATTGATACTGTGATCATGGGTCACAAAGAGCTGTGGAAAATAAAACAAGAACGCGACCGTATTTACTCTTTACCAGAAATGAGTGAAGACGACGGTATGAAAGTAGCCGATCTTGAAACTGAGTTTGCTGAAATGGATGGTTACTCTGCTGAATCTAAAGCAGGCGAGCTTCTATTAGGCGTAGGTATTGGCACAGACCAACACTTTGGCCCAATGTCAGAAATTGCACCTGGTTTTAAACTACGTGTGCTACTTGCACAGGTGTTGTTTTCAGACCCAGATATAATGCTACTTGATGAGCCTACCAATAACTTGGATATTTACACCATCAAGTGGTTAGAAGACGTGTTAAACCAACGCGACTGTACCATGATAATCATCTCGCATGACCGTCACTTTTTAAACTCTGTGTGTACTCACATGGCCGATATTGACTACGGTGAGCTACGTATTTACTCAGGTAACTACGACGAATACATGTTTGCAGCAACGCAAGCACGTGAGCAACTACTTAGCGAAAACGCGAAGAAGAAAAACCAAATTGCTGAACTTCAACAGTTTGTATCACGTTTCTCTGCTAACGCATCTAAAGCTAAGCAAGCAACATCGCGCGCTAAACGTATCGACAAAATTCAGTTAGACGAAGTTAAAGCCTCTTCACGTCAAACGCCGTTTATTCGTTTCGACCAAGAAAAGCAGTTATTCAGAAACGCGCTTGAAATGAATAACCTAACGCAAGGTTTTGACGACAACACGTTGTTTTCTGGGCTTGAAGGTTTAGTAGAAGTTGGCGAGCGTATTGCTATTATTGGTGAAAATGGTGTTGGTAAAACAACATTACTTAATACACTGGCAGGGCGCTTAGCACCTAAAGCCGGTGAGTTTAAGTTTTCTGAAAACGCGAACATTGGTTACTACGCGCAAGATCACGCAGATGAGTTTGCAACCGACATGAACTTGTTTCAGTGGATGGAGCAATGGCAACAAGAAGGCGACGACGAACAAGTGGTTCGCAGCTTCTTAGGTCGTATGTTGTTCTCTCAGAACGATATTAAAAAGTCAGTTAAAGTAATTTCAGGTGGTGAGCAAGGCCGCATGCTGTTTGGTAAAATTATGATGCATAAACCAAACATATTGTTAATGGATGAGCCAACTAACCACATGGATATGGAATCTATTGAAGCGCTTAACTTAGCACTTGAAGCCTACGAAGGTACATTAATGTTTGTATCGCACGATCGTCAATTTGTATCATCGGTAGCTACCCGTATTTGGGAAGTTAAAGATGGTAAAATTATTGACTTTAGAGGCAACTACGCAGAATACCTAGCGAGTAAAGAAGCTTAATTAGCTATTTACCCGTTAACCCTAAAAAGCCATGTTTAAACATGGCTTTTTTTGTTTTTGTGGCTTTGTATTAGTCGCAATTAATATGGCTTTGGGTATAATACCCGGCTTAAACAGGACATAAGTCCGCTATTTTGAAAATACATTACTGAGGAGTATTTATGACTGTTGGCATTATTATGGGTTCTAAATCAGATTGGCCAACCATGGAACATGCAGCACTTATGCTAGAGCATTTTGGCATTAAGTACGAAACTAAAGTCGTGTCTGCACACCGCACTCCTCAATTACTTGCTGATTATGCAAGTTCAGCCGCAGAACGCGGGATTAAAGTTATTATTGCAGGCGCTGGCGGCGCTGCGCATTTACCGGGTATGGCTGCTGCTTTTACGTCGCTTCCTGTACTGGGCGTGCCGGTAAAATCAAAAGCATTAAATGGTGTTGATTCACTTTTATCTATTTGCCAAATGCCTAAAGGCGTTGCAGTGGGCACTCTTGCAATTGGTGAGCCGGGCGCAGCAAACGCAGGTTTACTAGCCGCGCAAATTTTAGGGTGTCAAAATCCAGAAATTTTTGCAAAAATTGAAGCGTTTCGTAAAGCTCAAACCGACACTATATTAGCTAATCCAAACCCTGCAGAGTAATAATGAATATTTTAATATTAGGTGCAGGGCAACTTGCACGTATGATGAGCCTTGCAGGCGCGCCGCTTAATTTAAACGTAGTGGCGTATGATGTAGGCAGCAAGCAAATTATGCACCCGCTAACTGGTGAGGTTTATAGCACGTCACTTGAGCAAGCAATATTAAACGCTGATGCAATTACTGCAGAGTTTGAGCACATTCCTGATGACGTACTAACACTTTGTTGTAACAGCAATAAATTTTACCCAGGTAAAGCCGCTATTAAAACCGGTGGCGATCGCTCGCTTGAAAAAGCATTGCTTGATAAAACAAACGTAACTTGTGCGCCATATCAATTAATTACTGAAAAAGCGCACCTTGAACACGCTGTTAAAACCCTAGGAAAGCCACTTGTTATTAAAACATGCCAAGCGGGTTACGATGGAAAAGGCCAATGGCGTTTAAAATCGGATAGTCAAATAGACGAAATTTGGTCACAAATGTCTGATTTTATTGCATCGGGCACTGAGCTTGCGCCACATACAATTATTGCTGAAAAAATGATCCCGTTTGATCGTGAAGTATCTATTATTGGTGCGCGCGATAAACACGGTAATGTTGCTATTTATCCGCTAACAGAAAATGAGCACACCAATGGTGTATTAACGCTTTCTATTGCTGGTAAAAATAATCATAGCGTTGAAGCGCAAGCAAACGATGCATTTACAAAAATAGCAAATGAGCTTAACTACGTTGGCGTGTTAGCTATTGAGTTTTTTGATGTACATGGCACGTTACTCGTTAACGAAATTGCACCGCGTGTACATAACTCAGGCCACTGGACGCAACAAGGCTGCCATTGCTCACAGTTTGAAAACCACATGCGTGCTGTTGCTGGTTTACCGCTTGGTAATACAGAGCTTAAACACATTACCGCTATGATAAACGTACTAGGGCAACCTAATATTCCAGCTGACGTACTTAAATATGCAGATGTGACTAGCCATTGGTACGGTAAAACTGCAAAACCAGGTCGTAAAATGGGCCATATAAACGTATCGGCCACTAGCATGAACGACCTAGCAGATAAATTAGGTGAGCTTACTGAATATTTACCTGAGCAAGACTACCCAGGTATTTTAAAAGCGGCGGCAAATTTAATCCTTCATTAAATGGCTAACCGTTTTATTAAATGCCGAGCTTGCTCGGCATTTTTTTGTATTTAAAAAAGGCGCAAGGTTACCTAGATTGTGAAATAATGATTGCGTCTAAAATTTTACAGTGAAATTATTTAATGAAACTTAAAGCAATTTATAGCGCACTACTTGTTGCCGCTTCTTTTAGTCCTTTTTTTAGTAACAGTGCATTTGCATCAGACTCTCTTCGTGTTGCTACTTTTAATGTAAGTATGGATGCAACTAATCACACACCTAAAGGTGAGCAAGTTAAAAGTGATGCTTTAGTTAATGCACTTAAAGCAAACCACCAGCAAATTAAGAATATAGCGGAAATTATTCAACGTGTTCGCCCTGATATTATTTTACTTAACGAATTTGATTACATCCCAAAAGAGCAGGGGGTTGAATACTTTAATCAACATTATTTAAATGTAGGCCAACATAAACAAGCTGCTATTAACTACCCTTACTCTTATATTGCCCCTGTAAATACAGGCCTAGCCACTGAGTTGGATTTAGATAACGACGGCAAGAAAAATGGCGTGATGGGCGATGCACAAGGTTTTGGCTTTTTTGAAGGCCATTACGGTATGGCTATTTTGTCAAAATACCCAATCGATTTTGATAAAGTAAGAACCCTTCAAACCTTTAAATATAAAGACATGCCAAATGCACAAATGCCCGTAATGCCTAAAACAGGCGAAAACTGGTATAACGCGCAAGAATGGCAAGCACTTAGACTTAGCTCTAAATCGTTTTGGGATTTACCTATTAACGTAAATGATAAAACCATTCATGTTATTGCATCTCACCCAACACCCCCTGTATTTGACGGTGAAGAGGATAGAAACGGCAAACGTAACCACGATGAAGTAAGGTTAATTGCCGATTACGTTTCAAACGCTAAGTATATTTACGATGATAAAGGCGAAAAGGGCGGTTTAAAAACTTACTCCCGGTTTGTTATTTTAGGCGATTTAAATGCCGCACCAGAGGGCGATAAAGCCCGCACAAATACCACAGATCAACTGCTTAAAAACCCATTGATAAACGCTCAGTTTGTTCCAAAAAGTGAAGGCGCTAAAGAGCAGTATGCTGTGCCTTATGCACAAAATTACAGTGCTAATTGGCAAGCGCGTGTTGATTACGTTTTACCGTCAAACTACGGCTTAAAAGTTAAAGACGGTGGTGTGTTTTGGCCAACTAAAACGAGCAATGAATATCGTTTAATTAAAGACAGAAACGCATCGAGCGATCATCGACTGGTGTGGCTTGATTTAATAGTTGAATAACGCCTATTAACAGGGGATGCGCTAGTAAACTGAGCTTTACCCTGTTTAATGGCTATTTATCTTAAAAAATTGCAATAACTTGAGTGCTTCTGCTTAAATACGGCTTAATTATAATAACCGTATAGAAGCACTATGATTTTTAATTTTTCTTCATCTAAAACGTTAGTGGCCTTAGCTGTTGCCTCAAGTGTCATGCTTGCAGGTTGTAGCGCGACCGCTAACACCTCATCAACACAGCAAAGTGCTTTACCAGCAACATCGGTTGCTGCGGTTGTAAACACGCCAGCAGATATCGGCTCACAAAAAATAACGCTAGAACAAGCAATGGCCGATCCTGATTGGATGGGCAATCAGCCAGAGAGCGCTTATTGGGCTAGCGATTCGGCTACTATTATTTATGCTCAAAAAGAGCAAGGTAATACACTACGCGATTTATTTAGCCAATCGGTTACTAGCCAAACAGCAGAGCAGGTAGCACTTAATAAACTTCATACTGTGGGTTCAAATAAAGCTGTTTATTCAAAAAATAAAACAATGGCGGCCTACACGTTTAAAGGCAATGTGTTTGTTAAAAACCTAAAAACCGGTGAACTTAAACAAATTACAGCGACATCAGCAAGCGAATCTAAACCACAATTTTTAAATAATGGCGATTTAGTTTACCGCCAAGGCAATGTATTTTTTAAAGTTGATTTAAAAACAGGCTTAACGAGCGAGCTTGCTAACTTAAAACTTGCTGATGAGCCAAAAGGGATTGAAGAGCCAAGCACGTATATTGCTAAAGAGCAGCATAAATTGATTAAGTTTGTGGCGCTTCAACAAAAAAACAAAAAAGATAAGCAAGCACGTAATGAGCAAATTAATGAACAAAACGATTCAATTGCTAACACGGCTTACTACTTAGGTGATGGTAATAAAGTTGCAGAAGCACAGCTTTCGCCAAATGGTGATGCGCTGTTAGTCGTTGTACAAAAGCAAACAGATTGGCGCGGTGATGGCGATATTATGCCAAATTACATCACTGATGATGCAACCATTGAGCCTAAAAAAGCACGCCGCCGTGTAGCCGACGCTAAAGAAGAAACCTCAAAGCTTGTGTACATCAATTTAACTAACAAAGAGCAAACTTCACTTAGCTTTAATACCTTACCGGGCTTTGATGAAGATGTTTTAGCCGAAGTTAAAAAAGAAAATTATGCACGTGATGGTAAAACATATAAGTCTAAAAAGGCGCCTCGTGGCATTAACCTTATTATGGACTGGGGCTTTGATCAAAGCCCAATAGTATGGAACGATGACGGCTCGCAAGTAGCTATCATGCTCGAAGCATGGGACAACAAAGACCGCTGGCTTGCGAACGTTGATTTTGAAAACAACAAACTTGTGTCGCAACATCGCCTACATGACGACGCATGGATTGCTTACGCATTTAATGACTATGGTTGGTTACATAACTCAAACACGCTTTATTACCTATCGGAAGAGTCGGGTTACAGCCAGCTTTATAAAAAACCAATTAACGGCAAAGCAACCGCGCTTACACAGGGCCAATTTGAGGTTTCTAACTTAACGCTTACCAGCGATGACAGCGCTATTTATTATAAAGCGAATGTTGAGCACCCAGGCCTGTACGAAATTTACCGCGTTAACCCACAAACAGGTAATAGCGAGCAAGTTACTGACTTAAATGGCATGACTGATTACACGTTAAGCCCAGATGAAACTAAGTTACTCCTTAAGCACTCTACAATTACCATGCCTAATGAGCTTTATGTAGCTGATGCTCAAGCCAATACAAAAGCAACGCGACTAACCCATACTGTGTCGGATGAGTTTTTAGCTAAAAAGCTAACTGCCCCTAAAATTGTTGCTGTGCCATCGAGCCATACAGATCAACCAATATATGCAAAAGTATATTACCCAGCAGATTACGTTGAGGGTGAAGTAGGTAAAAATCGTAAAGCGATTATTTTTAATCACGGAGCGGGTTACTTACAAAACTCACATATGGGATTTTCGGTTTATTTTCGTGAATTTATGTTCCATTCGTTACTCGCTGATGAAGGTTACATAGTAATGGATATGGATTACCGCGCATCTAAAGGTTACGGCCGTGATTGGCGCACCGCGATTTATCGTCAAATGGGCACACCTGAAACACAAGATTTAGCCGATGGCGTTAAATGGATGGCGCAAAATGCCAACGTTGATACCAAAGCAGTCGGCACTTATGGCGGCTCATACGGCGGCTTTATGACCTTTATGGCATTGTTTACCGCGCCTGAGTTATTTCAATCGGGTGCAGCACTACGACCTGTTACCGATTGGGCACATTACAACACTGGTTACACGGCTAATATATTAAACCATCCTGATGTTGACCCGATTGCGTATGAGCGCAGCTCACCAATTTATTACGCTGAGGGTTTAAACAAACGTTTACTCATTAATGCACCCATGGTTGACGATAACGTGTTTTTTCAAGACTCAGTGCGTTTAGTACAGCGCTTAATAGAGCTTGAAAAGCAAAACTTTGAAACAGCTATATTCCCTGTTGAACCACATGGCTTTGTACAGCCTTCAAGTTGGTTAGACGAATACCGCCGTATTCATAAGTTATTTAAAGAAACGCTTTAATCTTTAATTCTTAAAGTATAAAAACAAAAACGCCGCATTAGTTTAGTTAACTAATGCGGCGTTTTTATTGGGTTGAACAAAATCTAACTTTATTTTTTATTTTTAAAGTTCTTTTTAAGGAGCTCTATAGCCAGTGGTATGGCAAGCAGAGTCCCGCCAATTACACCAATTAAATGTGCGTCAATGGCCACAGTGGAGTTAATAAGCTTTCCAATATCAGCATTAGGGCCGCTAAATTGCTCAAACGCTATTTTAATCCATACGCCTATAAATAATAAATAACCCGACTTGAGCCCTACAGTTATATCTTTAACTGCCCCCCAAATAATTACACCATGCAGTAGAGCACTTAATCCGGTGTAAATATGTATGCTTGGGCAAAACCAGTAAACACCGAGTCCACACCACAGCGCCAGCGCACTTGTATTAAAAGCGTAGCGAGTAGGTGATGTGTATTCGCCATGTAAAAGCCATATTAATAAAACACCACTGGCATTTAATCCCAAATGAGCCCAATTAGCATGAACAAATTGGCTAGAAAAGATTCGCCACAGTTCGCCTTTATCAATTAGGCTTCGGTTAAATTCAAGTAAATTATTTAAATCAAATGCAGCAAAAATGGTACTAAATAGCAGCAGAATAATAGGCGGTAATATATAACGTGGTTGAATAGGTAAATTAAGCATTTTATTATATTTTTTTAGTCAAAATTTTTGCATATTGTGCCCGTTTAACTTTAAGATGCCAAATACAACTACGTAATTAAGTGTTTTTAGTATTTTTATGCATTTTAAACTTAACTCATTATTTGCCATTGGACTGTGCGCAGTATCACTGCCTTCATTTGCACAGCAAGCAACTCAAATTGAAACTCGCGAACCTGAAGCCGCTACCGGATTAATCCATAAAAAAGTAGTGCAAGGTGATAAATACATGGTTGCTGCGGCAAATCCATATGCCTCAAGAGCCGGTCAACAAATTTTAGCCCAAGGCGGCAGTGCCGTAGATGCTGCCATTGCTACTCAACTAGTGCTTACTTTAGTTGAGCCGCAATCCTCAGGTATTGGCGGTGGTACATTTATGATGTACTACAACAAAGCAAACAATAAGCTGACTAGTTTTGATGGCCGCGAAACCGCACCTGCAAATGCAGACGAAACTTTGTTTTTAGATAAGCACGGTAAAGCTGTTAAATGGATTGAAGCTGTAGTAGGCGGACGCTCTGTTGGCGTACCTGGTATTTTACATGCCTTTGCAAGCGCGCATAAACAATACGGTACATTGCCGTGGGAAGCGCTTTTTAAACCGGCTATTGAACTTGCAGAGCAAGGCTTTGTAATTTCGCCGCGTTTACATGGTTTATTAGCACGCCAGTTAAACCCAGGCGTGCTGAGCATGCCAATTATTAACGAATACTTTTACCCAAATGGTAAATTAATCGAAGCGGGTAGCGTTAAAAAGAATCAACCACTTGCTGATTTATACAAAGACATTGCAAAGCAGGGCATTGATGCATTTTACAAAGGCGAAAACGCTAAACAAATGGTTAATGCTGTACAGCACTCTAAAATTGCCCCTGGTAAATTAAGTGTGCAAGATTTAGCAGATTACAAAAGTAAAGAACGCGACGCCGTATGTATACAATACCGTGCTTATAACGTGTGTTCTATGGCGCCACCAAGTAGTGGCGGTGTAGCAGTACTACAAATGCTTGGCCTACTTGAGCATAAAGATATGAGCGCACTTAAACCAAATGGCGAAAAAGCGATTCATTACTTTAGCCAAGCTTCGCGTATTGCATTTGCCGATCGCGATATGTACATGGGCGATCCCGATTTCACTCAAGTACCTACAAAAGAGCTTTTAAACAAAGATTACATTGCCTCACGCGCTAAATTAATTACCGAAACAGACCAAAAAGCCGTAGCCGGTAATCCAGTAGGGTACTTAAGTTATGCAATGGATGATTCATACGAGTTACCTTCTACTTCGCATGTCTCTATTGTAGATAGTAAAGGTAATGCAGTTTCGATGACCAGTTCAATTGAGATGGCGTTTGGCTCTACAGTTATGGTTAATGGCTTTATTTTAAATAACCAACTAACTGACTTTTCGTTATCACCACGTAAAAACGGCAAGCTTGTAGCAAACCGTGTAGAGGCTGGTAAACGCCCGCGTAGCTCTATGTCACCGGTAATGGTATTTAATAAAGATGGCAGCTTACGTTTAATTGTAGGCTCACCTGGTGGTAGTCGTATCATAGATTACGTTGCACAAGTTGTTGTGGGTGTTATTGACTGGAATTTATCAGCACAAGACGCTATTAACTTACCGCGTACAACAAATCGTAACGATTACACCAGCCTTGAAAAAGGCACAACCATTGAAGCCATTGCGCCTGCGCTTACTAAACGCGGCCACAATGTACGTATTATTGATTTAAACTCAGGCTTACACGCAGTTGAAGTTAAAAATAATACCTTATATGGTGGTGCCGATCCTCGCCGTGAAGGTGTTGCGTTATCTGATTTAACTGATAATAACGCCACTATCAAATTTTAAATTATGTATAATATGCATGCGGGCAGTGAAGCCCGCATGTATTTTCTCTCAATGGTCTGACTAGCTTAATTGTCGTTGCAATTAAACCTCTAACACTGATAATGACAGATCATAACTTAAGACTCCGTTAAAGCCTGGAAATATGACAACTAATACTGATCCTAACTACTTATATATTCATCATTCTGGCCCTGGCCTAATTGAAACACCGCTATTAAATAAAGGCAGTGCCTTTAGTAAAAAAGAACGCGAAAATTTCAATCTTGCTGGTTTACTTCCTCCTCGCTTTGAAACAATAGAAGAGCAAGTTGAGCGTTGTTATCAGCAGTATTCTAGCTTTACCGACAACCTTAATAAGCATATTTACTTACGTGCGATTCAAGATAACAACGAAACACTTTACTACCGTTTAGTGCGTGATCATCTTGAAGAAATGATGCCAATCATTTACACGCCGACAGTTGGCGACGCTTGTGAAAAATTCTCAGACATTTATCGCAGCGCACGTGGCTTATTTATTTCGTATGAAGATCGTTACCAAATTGACGACATTTTACGCAACGCTACCAAAGGTAAAGTAAAAGTGATTGTTGTAACCGATGGCGAGCGTATTTTAGGCCTAGGCGATCAGGGTATTGGTGGCATGGGTATCCCAATTGGTAAATTGTCACTTTACACTGCGTGTGGTGGTATAAGCCCTGCATACACATTGCCTGTAATGCTTGATGTGGGTACTAATAACGAAAAACTTTTAAACGATCCTATGTACATGGGTGCACGCCATAAGCGTATTGCTCAAGACGAATACGATGAGTTTTTAGATTTATTCATTAAAGCGGTTAAACGTCGCTGGCCAAATGTATTACTTCAGTTTGAAGATTTTGCACAGCCAAATGCAATGCCGTTACTTAAGCGCTACCGCAATGAAATTTGTAGCTTTAACGATGACATTCAAGGTACTGCGGCTGTAACGGTCGGTTCTTTACTTGCTGCGTGTCGTGTTAAAAATTCAACCCTAAGCCAACAAAAAGTAGTTTTTGTGGGTGCAGGTTCTGCAGGTTGTGGTATTGCTGAGCAAATTATTAGCCAAATGGTTTTTGAAGGTATTACAGAAGCTCAAGCGCGTAGCCAAGTATTTATGGTTGACCGTTTTGGCCTACTTTCAGAGGGGATGGAAGGCTTACGCGATTTCCAACAAGCACTTGCACAACCGCAAGGCTCGTTAAGTGATTGGACTTACAGCGGTGAATACGCATCACTTCTTGATGTTATGCACTGTGCACAACCAGACATTTTAATTGGTGTTTCAGGCCAACCTGGTTTGTTTACTGAGCAAGCTATTCGTGCAATGCACGCCGGTTGTGAACAGCCAATTATTTTCCCATTGAGTAATCCATCTAAGCAGGTAGAAGCGCATCCTGCTGATGTGATTAAGTGGACTGACGGTAAAGCGCTTGTTGCAACAGGTAGCCCGTTTGATCCGGTTGAACACAACGGTGAAATTTTCCCAATCCCACAATGTAACAATAGCTATATTTTTCCAGGTATTGGTTTAGGGGTTATTGCAGCTAAAGCGACACGCATTACAGATGCTATGTTAAGTGTGTCTAGCGAAATGCTTGCAGAATCGTCGCCGCGTGCCAACACAGGTAAAGGTAGTTTATTACCAGCCCTGACTGAAATTGAAACGCTAAGTAAGCGTATTGCATTTGCCATTGCTAAAAAAGCAATCGAAGAGGGCGTTGCTCTTGAGATTACTGATGATGCGTTATGGGCAGCAATCGACAAAAATTACTGGTTACCAAAATACCGTAACTATAAACGTTGTAGTGTTTAATTAGGTTTATACGTAATTAAAAATAAATAACGTTGTAGGCACAGTTACAACGCTTAACAAAAAACAGGCAATTGCCTGTTTTTTTATGCTTGTTCATATTTAATTAACCACGTAAGGTCTTTAATAGCATTTACAAAATTAAAGGATCGACTAATGAAAACACTGACTCTTGTTTTAGGTAGTGCACTGGCTTTAAACGTACTTAGTTTTGATGCACTCGCGGCAGCGACTCCCGATGCTCCTCATATTTATGTTAAGGGCGAAGCGACTCTTACTACAATGCCAGATTACGTACAGCTTAGTGTAGGTATTACCGAAGTTGATAAAGACTTAATTGCAGCTAAAAATAAAACCGACTTAACCATCGCCAAGGCAATTAAGCTCGTAAAAGAAATTGGTGTTAAAGAGGGAGATATAAACGCCGGACAAATTTCAATAAACCGTGATAGCCAATACAACCGCACTACCGGTAATCAAGAATTTAAAGGCTTTAAGGTTTCTCGTACGTTAACAGTAAAACTCAGCGATATAAATAAATACCCAGAGTTACTACAAAGCTTAGTTAACAACGGTATTAACGAAATTAATCAAACGCAATTTTTAGCAAGTAACTATAACGAGCTGCATAAAAAAGCGCAAAAGTTAGCAATTAAAGATGCACGGGATGCTGCAAAAGAGTTTAGTGAAGATTATGGCGTTGACTTAAAAGGTTTGTACAGCGCATCACTGAGCCCACTCAATGTGCAGTCGCAGCCTTATATGCGCGCAGAAAAAGTAATGATGGCTGATAGCGCACCAAGTAACTATGTACCTGATGCCTACCATGCTGGAGAGATTAAAGTAACAGCGTCAAGCTACGCTGTGTACTACATAGACTAAAATTGTTAGATATCTTCACTTTTGGTGGTGCTCAAAACGTGCCACCAACTTCTCACCTTGCTCTTGGCTGATACGCGCTATAGAGTTGAGCATATTAGTCACTTCGCGTCTGTCGTATTCATTAGTTACATGCTCATTTATGTCATCAACAATTGCATTTAAATAATTAAATAAACTGTTTCGTGCATCGGTATCTTTATGGGCAACAAACAAAATATTTTTAAATGCCTCAAGCACGTTTGTCATTACGTATGCATCGCCTTTGGCGTAATTACGCAGCGGTGTAAAGTTGTCGTGTAATAACTCATCAAAGCTTGTTTCATGAAGGTATAACAATGGGGCATTATCACTGTGCTTAAACGAGTAGTTAATATCGTTAATTGACAGCCTTTGGATAAGTAAAATACTCAGCATATCAATTGATTTAACCGCAGTACCGGGATCGTTTATGCCTGGGCTCATTGCCTTAACTGCAATCTCAGATATTTGCGTTAACCCATAACGGTAATGATCGCTAATGTACTCTTCTATATAAAAAATAAAGCAGTCGAGAATTTTATTTATCAGGTCTTCATCGTTTGCTATATCTTTATTACATTTTAAAAACGGGTAACCTTTAACTGTAAAATAGCCTTGGTTAACAGAGATATAAACCTTTATATCTTGCTCTGCCAAAATGGCACACAGCTTATCGGTATGTACGCCTTTATAATATCCCTCTGTTTTACTGCTTACCGAATGCCACTTGCTAAAGTCTGGAAAGTCTTCAACTGGGTTCTCTTGTTGTCTTAGTATTATTGTTTTAATTTCGTTTTTAGTTTGGCTAAACAAGCCATTTAATACGTTATCAACCTGAATGGCACGAGAGATTGAATGTATAAAAAAAACAAATAAACCTAATGAAATCAAGCCAAAAACAAGTGCAAACAACACACCAATTGAAGGAATAGCCGTACTGCCACCTTCAAGTTTATTAATGTTTATAAGCATAATAATTGAGTAAATTATGCTGCCTAAATAAAAGCCCAAAACCATTTGGTGTGATTTACGCGTAATAAGCCCAGGCACTACGCGGGGCGATAAACTCGCACTGGCCGAATTTAAAACCACCATTACCATCGAAAAACTAAACACAGTAAGCGAAATAATACTCCCCGCTAAAGTGCTTAAAATAGTACGCGCGTTTTCGGCGCTATCAACAAGTACAACCGATATAAACGATTTCAGCTGCTCAATAGGGGCTAAATATTCAACCGACATAGTTATAATGGCAAATACTAAAAAGCCCACTGAAAGCATAGAAGGGTAAAAGCCAATACTGTTAATCATTTCACGGTAACTGTCGGCTACTTTGCGAGGTACAAACATAAAATCCTTATGTAATTTTCTACTTACTTAATACCCTTAGCTTAGCATAGGCATTTATTAAACTTCTGATAATGCTGCTCAAATTTATATGTTATTATCACGCCCACAATAATAAAGCGCATGCTTATGCGATAAAAATAACAGGAAAACGCCGTGATCATTTCAACTTATGCTGCATTACTTGCATTCTTTTACATTTATTTGAGCTTTAACGTAATAAAAGTGCGCCGCGCGGAGCAGATATCACTTGGTGATAATGGTAACGCAACGCTGCAACGTGCTGTGCGTGCCCACGCTAACTTTATGGAGTACGTGCCAATTGCTTTAATTTTGCTTTTTTTAGCAGAATACCAAGGGCTTGCTAGCCATTACTGTCATATATTAGGTGGTGCGTTATTAATAGGGCGTGTGTTTCAAAATTTAGGCATAGTAGAAAAAAGCCTGAAATATCGCCAAATTGGTACCATTACTACATTTCTGGTGATTATTGTTAGCGCCTTTGTATTGCTAGTGACACGTGGCTAATTAAAGAAAAGTTAATGAGCAAAATATTTATAATAGGTTTACCGCGTACAGGCACTACTAGTGTGTGCCACGCATTTTTAGAGCTTGGTATTACAACGGCGCATACCGCGTATACTAATGCTTGTTTTGAAAATGCTAACGCGATTGCCGACACTCCCATATTTAATGACTTTAAAGCGCTTGATATTCATTACCCAGACTCTAAGTTTATTTATTTAGAGCGCGAACTTGGTGCATGGCTTGTATCAATAAAACAGCTTTTAACGCGTATGCACACTAATTTAACCCGTGCAGACGGGGGCTTTAATATTCATATAAAACGTTGTTATTTAAATACGTTTAGTGAGCTTTCGCTTAATAATATTAGCGACGATAATTACTTAGCAGACTGTTATAAAAAACATTTTAATGATGCTCAAACGTACTTCAATAACCGTGACAACGATTTTTTATCCATTGATATAGCAAAGCCTGATAGCTATAAAAAACTATGCAATTTTTTAGCGTTAAAAAGTGATAAAACTGATTTTGAAAAAATGAATATGGGCGGCAAAGTTACCGCGTGGAACGATATTAAACACCCGTTAAAAGTTGAATCTACGGCTAAAGGACGGATAGATAAATTACTGCCTTACAAGATTTTTTAAATCAAATACGTTAAAATCCCCGCATTATTATTTAAGTTGTACAGAACATGTTTGAATTAAAATACCACACCCCATTTGAATGGACCGAAGTTGTCCTTGCTGACTTTAATACTTTTTTACAAGATCACGCCGCTGCAGAAAAAAAAGCATCGGGTATGGCTATGTCTATGCTTTCGCATTATCCAGACAAACGTAAATTAGTAAAAGCTATGACCGACTTAGCGCTAGAAGAATTAATACACTTTAAACAAGTACTTAAATTGCTTTTAGAGCGCGATGTAAACCTAGGTGACGACAAAAAAGATCCGTACATAAAACAAATACGTGCACTGTTTAGACATGGTCGTGATGGTTTTTTAATGGACCGATTACTGGTTGGCGGTGTAATTGAAGCACGTGGCCACGAGCGTTTTTCTTTAGTTGCACAAGCGCTTCCTGAGGGTAAAGAAAAAGACTTTTATGTTGCTATTGCTAAGTCAGAAGAAAAACATAAAAACCTATTTGTAGAACTAGCTTACGAATACTTTGAAAAAGAAGAAGTTGATGTTCGTCTAGAAGAGTTACTTATAGCTGAAGCTAAAATCTGTGAAAGCATCCCGTTTACAGCCGCTTTGCATTAATTAAAACTAGCGTAAAGCGTATTTTCACTCGCTTTGCGCCACACACCTCTGCTCTTATTTCTTTGTTAACCTCTTCATGAATTGTTGATTTGCAATTTGCGAATCAAAATAATAAAAAACACGTTTATACATTTTAATCCACTGATTATAAATACAAAAACCCTTGGTCTCATACTTGCTACCTATACAGTAAGCAAATTGAGGGAAAGGCTTATGTTAAAATTTATTTTTATACTATTACTAATATCTTTTACCGCTATGGGCAGTGAAAGTCATTTAGATTATATAGAAAATGCAAATGGTGAGCGGGTACAAAAAGTATCGCACTTAGTTAAATGGACGCATACTCGCTTTGTGTTTACCCGTGATATTTCTCGTATTGCACTTGGCCACGAAACAACACTTGATGTGAACGTGGTAAATGGCCGTGAGCTACTAATTTTAGCTAAAAAGTTGGGCCGTACATCTATGATGGTGTGGTACGACGATAAAAGCTCTGAAACATTTTTACTTGGCGTAACCGAAGACTACAGCGTACTAGAAAATGCCTTAAACGACATCCATCCTGACGTACAGCTAACCATAGCGCCTGATCGCCATGCTGTTGTATTACGGGGTGAAGTACCTACTATAAATTATCGTCATGCCGCTTATGAAGCTGCAAAAAACTACCTTTATGCCAGTAGCTCACAAGCATCACAACCCGTTATCACCTCAAATCCTAACCAAGGTATGTTTAATTCACTTGCTCAACGCTTGCAAGGCTTGGGTAACGCAAACAGCGGCAGCTCTCAAAACTCGAGTAAAGTCGCTATTATTAATTTAATAAAAGTAACTCAAGCACCCAAGCCTAAAGAAGAACGTATTAGCGAAGTAATAAAATCAATGGGCGCAGATAAAGTGACCATTAAACGCATCTCGGTTGATGAGTTATCAAATGACGACAACGATGTGTTTTTACTTTCCGGTTCTGTAAAAAACCAGATAGAGCTAGTGCGCTTATTAAATACAATTAATAAATTATTCGAACCAGAGCAAGCATTACAAACTCAGGGTTCTCCTCTTGATCCTAATAATTTAATGGGCGGCGCAACGCAGGATAAAAGTTCAGGTATTGAAGTACTTGCCAACGAGTCAGGCGGTTTAATAAATGATGCTACCTCAGGATTAAATTTAAGTAATGTGAGTTCTAATATTGCAAGAGCAACGTTGCTGTCAGTGGCTGGCGGTAAAGTTTTGTCGAGTATTGAAGTTGAAGATTTACCGCAAGTGCGTGTATCGGTGCAGCTATACGAAGTAAATCAACGTAGGTTAAAGCAATGGCGTCCAGATATTAGCGTGCTCTCTAATGGATATGAAAAAGAAGCGGGCTTATTTGGCCGTGACGGTATGACTAATCGCGAATCTGGCTCTGCAACAATAGAAAATGCGCTGCAATTAATTGGTGGTCAATTAACTAATAACTTACAGCTTTCTACCTCACAGTTTGCCATTGATATGTTGTTTTCATTACTTGAACAAGAAGGTATTTCTCGAACGCTTTCTCGCCCTACAATCACGGTTTTAGCCGGTGAAAGTGCCGTGTTTAAAGTCGGTGGTGAAGTACCTGTACCTACAAGTTATAGCCCATCTGGAATTACCAGCGGGCAGCAAGGTAGTAGTGGATCGGTGTTTAGCGGTACAGAATTTAAATCATTTGGAGTTGAATTAAATGTACGCGCCATGGTTGACGACAAAGACAGAATAACACTTGATCTAAACCCAGTAATTTCATTACCCGATACCACGTTAACCGCCGAAATTGCACAAAGTACAGGCAGCAGTTTAAACAGTAGTGCATTTAATACACGCAGCATGCAAACATCAACACGTTTAAAAGACGGACAACCTCTTATTATTGGTGGCTTAATTAGCACCGATAACAACGCAAGCCACGACTTTGTACCTGATGGCAACGGCAATAGCATGCTAGGAAAGTTAAGCGAAACAACCAGTAAAAGTGAAAACAACCGCGAGCTAATTATTGTTGTTACTCCAAACCTGGTGCGTGAGCCAATTAATACCTTACGTTCGTGGGAACAGGCAAATATCGACACCCAGGTACTTAGCTATATACAGGAGCAAGGGCTATGAGAATATTTTATATTATTTTACTGCTTACTTTATCGGGTTGCGCTCATATTGATTACAAGCCAACAGTAAATCCTTACAACGCGCTGGGTGACATCGTTAAAAAATACCAATTAAATGCCCAACCATTAAAGTGTGAAGGTATAAATGCAAGTAACTGTTTAAACCTAGTGCATGAGGTGAATCAGTTAATGCTTGAACACCCCGATAACACGGCAATACTGTCGATATCGGCATATGTATTTTATAAAAGTGGCCGTGCTAATCAATCTCAACAGGTTATAAACACATTACTGAATAAAGCTAATCCACCATTAAATGCAATTACTTTAGGGGTTACGTTAGCAATAGAGCAAGGTAATTTAGCTAAAGCAAAAAGCATTGCTCAATACGGCGTTGATGTTTTTGGTACACATGCTTCACCATACCTGCAAATGGCCTCTATACATTATGCCCAGGGCAGTTACGTTATAGCTTCAAACTACTTAGAGCTTTCGGTTAAGTTTGGTTTAAATAGTACCGCCTATTTTTACCATAAAGGGTTAATTGAAGAAGCGAATACCAATAATTTATTGGCTTGTGGCTATTATGAGCAAGTTTTACGTGCAGAACCCACGCATAAAAAAGCACTTGCTAGGCGCGGTAAACTCTCCGTTTTAGGTAATTGTTATTCTTAAGGCCTTCGGGCCTTTTTTTATACCCAAAATTTGGCATTATTTAGGAGCCAAAACCACTTTATTATTTATCAAAAATAGGAGTAAAGCTTACGCTCATCCTACGTTTTATACGTAACCTCACAAGACTGCTTTTAATATTTACCCATTACACTATCCATCAGTTTTAATAATACTTTCAATAACGTAAACCTAGCATTATTTATCTAAAATATTTTTAATATTGATTTGCATTTTGCAAATCAAAAATGAAAATATCTAATAAAAAACAACCATTAAAAACATAACAAACTGTATTTAATGGTTATTTATAGCTGGCATGGTCCTCGCAATATGTAAAGTGAGCATAAGCTCTTCTAATTTAAAGGCTACGATTATGAAAACTATTAAACATAACTTAAATAGCAAAAAGCAAAAAGGTTTTGTACTAACGTCAGAGCTAATCATTCTTTCTACTTCAATGGTAGCAGCACTTGTAATTGGTTTATCTACATTACGTGACTCGGTAACCAGCGAACTTGAAGATGTAGCTGAAGCAATTGGCTCACTTGACCAAAGCTATGTATTTGACGGCATGATTAACGCCGAAGGCACTGCTGAAGTGTCTGGCTCTGGGTTTGTAGATTCAGTTGATGTGTACGCAGGTGATGGCAGTTCATTCACTTTTGTTGCATCAGACTTTAGTGAAAGTGCCGCACTTGTTAATGCAACACCAAGCGGCGATGCTGCAACACGTACAGCAGCAGGCGGTTCACAAGGTAACTAACGCAAGGTACCCAATATAAGGCAACCAGGTTTGAATACCAAGCTTAAGGCTCACTGCCACAAAAGTGTGGCAGTGAAAGTTACTCTGGAGGAATATTATGAAAAGTAAAAGTAACAAAGGCGCAACCACTGCGGCTCTCACATTACTCATCACCTCTGGCATGTTAGCTTCGGCTTTGGGCATTAGACAGGTAAACGATGAAAATAGCGTAACAGCCTGGGTAGTAAACAAAAATATGTCGGCCGGTCAAACAGTAACCGTTCACGATGTAGAGCAAAAAAGTATAGATCCAAGTAACTATTCAAATATTGCACTGAGCGTTCAAAACCCACGTGCATTAATTGGTCAAAAATTAGCAACTAACAAAATGGTTGAACAACCCTTGTTCGACACCGATTTTATTAGAGCGAAAAGCCAAAACTTATCAGAAGCCATACCGGCAGGGCGTGTTTTATATACTTTAAAACTAAACACCTTAGATATTCCGCTTTCGCGCATACACAAAGGTGACCGACTCGACATAGTCGCTAAAACTAATCGCTTAGTAAGAACAGTTGCCCGTGATGTACAGCTTATTGGTGTTTCAAAAGGTCCTAAATCGCAAGCCGCTAAAAGTGGCGTAATGGATAATTTAGCTAAAGAGTCTAATTCTGCTGCGGGCGGCGTTTCATTAGTCCTTGCGGTACTTCCAAAAGATGTTTATTCGTTGGCGGGTATAGATAACGCCGACAAAGTTTCAATTATTGTGCATAGCGCTTATGACATTGAACAAGGTCGTTTGCAAAACTTTTCACGCTTACAAACCAGTCGCACAATCGAAGTGGTTAAAGGCGTTAAAAATGAAGCTGTATATGTAGCTAAGTGAGTTTTTATGTTTAATTTATCAAGCAAACATGAAGAAGTTCAAACCAGTTTAAGTACCTTTGAAGAGCTTAAAAAGCTATTGCACGATGCCGTTATCGAAGAGTACGAACAAGAGCCAACCGCGCTTTTATCAAGTAATGTTCTCGAAAAAATCTCTGCATTGTGCAGTGAAATTCCACAATTTAATCAATCTTCATTTAATCAACACCAACAAGAGCAGGTTGTTCAGGCTGTATTTGATGAAATTCAGGGCCTTGGCCCTATTGCACAATTTATGCTGGACGATCAAGTAAGTGATATTTTAATAAACGACACGCAAGATATTTGGATTGATAAACAAGGCAAACTACTTTGCACAGCCAGTAAGTTTGATGACGAACGCCATTTACGCCGATTTGTTGATCGCTTACTTGATGGCTGTGGTCGCCAAGTAAATGCGCTTATGCCAATTGTTGATGGCAAACTAAAAGATGGTAGCCGTGTTCATATTATTGTACCGCCTGCGTGTACCAGCGCCGCGATTGTATCGATTCGTAAGTTTAATCATAAAAAAATAAACGATGACTTTTTAGTTAATAATCATTTTTTAGATAAAAACATCTTATCATTTTTAAAAAGCGCAGTTAAAACAGGCGTTAATATTTTAGTGTGTGGCAATGCCGGGGCAGGTAAAACATCATTATTAAACGTACTTGCTAACTCAATTAACCCAAATGAACGAGTTGTAACCATTGAAGAAAGTGCTGAGCTTAATTTGCATCACAACCACGTTGTGCAATTAGAAGCTCACGACACAAACAGCGATGGTAAAGGTGCAGTAAGCCTAAGAGATTTAGTAAAAGCAGCCCTTAGAATGCGCGCAGATAGAATACTTGTTGGAGAGGTACGCTCTGGCGAAGTAATTGATATGCTCCAAGCAATGAACTGTGGTCACCAAGGTTCGATGACGACCATACATGCTAACAGTGCAAATGATGCCGTTATTCGTTTATCTACCTTAGTGCAGTTACACAATGCACAACTGAGCGATACCCATACAAGTTCGCTAATCGCGTCGAGTATTCAACTTATTGTGCATGTTTCTCGCTCAACTAATGGCACCCGAACTCTAAAAAGTATTGGTGAAATTAAGCGTGTTAATGGCGGCGCACATTTTAGCCCGCTTTATAGTATTAATGAAGCAGAGCCAGTACAAAGTGAGTTAATAGATAACTCAAGTGTTATTGAGTTTATGAAAGGCCAAGGCGTAAATGCACAAGAATTAAAAGCATTACTGCACAATAACCCGGAGGCTAACAATGACTAAACTTGATTATTTATTAGCTATAGCGGCGGTTATAACCTTTGTACTTGCAACTAGTGTGTTGGTTTCTTTGTATGCTAAAAATAAAAGCAGCCAAGGCACTAAAAAAGTAGATATTTTAGAAGAAAAAGACGTACTTACTCTGTCACTACGAGTGCTAGGCTTAAACATAAGTAACGCCTGGTTTATAAGCATGGCGTGCTCGCTCTCTAGTAGTTCATGGTTTTTAGCTAAATTATATTATCCAGAGGCATCAACCAGTGCGTTTATTATTTCAATCGTGGTTTTTGTAACCTGTTTTATAACTGTGATTGACTTGGCTCATTATAAATTAGCAAAATTTGAGCATCATTTTTTAGAATTTATTGAAACCGTACAATCGTGTTTAAGCACTGGGCTATCGCTACAGCAATCAATGCAGTTTGCTGATGAGCATGCAGACCCATATATAAAAAAACAAAGCACCTTACTAATACAACGCATGAGCATGGGGAGTGATGCCGAAACGTCGTTTGCCCCTTTAATTGAAAGATACAACTGCGAAACCGTAAGATTGTTTGCTCATAGCATCATTACACATACACAAAGCCAGTGTGATTTAACCGACATGCTAAAAAGCGTATGCAACATGATGTCGCTTCGGACCCTCGACCGCCAACAGCTAAAAGCTAAGCTTTCGGGCACTAAATACGCTGCTGTATTTAGTGGTTTTTTACCTTACGCACTAATTCCTTTATTTAGCTATACCGATCCAACCTGGTTTGAACCATTATTAAACGACCCTAATGGTATTGCATTTATAACGGTTGCGCTTCTTTGTCAGCTATTTGGTTTTTTATGGCTACGCCTTAGCTTAAGGGTAACATTATGATTGATATACTTTTACTTATCGGACTTTTAGTAAGTATGGGGTCATTTATCCATATTCATAGGCAATCTCTTAAAGTTGAATTAGATAAACCCGATACTAAAAACATTAATTGGTATCCGCTAATCATCATCTCTAAACGTCAATTAAGACAAGCAGGAATTCAAATTAATAAAATATTAATAAGCCTGTACTGCTTCAAAGTGGCAGCTACTTTTAGTGCATTTACAGTTATAGAACTAACAGGGTATGAGCTGAGCCAATCGATTAAATTATTAGTGTGTTTTATGTGTTTTTTTGCACCCGAATGCTGGTTTTTATTACGTAAAAACCAACGTAAAACCGTTATAAATAATAGCTTAGAGTTTTTTTTACGGGTGTTACTGGTTTACATGCGCGCTGGATTTTCACTAGAGCGCTCATTTGCACTAGCGGTTGATCATGGATTAAGTCAAAAACACCCATTATACAAAGAGCTAAAGTTATTTTTATTCGAACTAAGCGCAGGTAAAGATCGTGAATTTGCATTTAATTCACTTTTTGAAAGAACCGGCGTATTAGGAATTAAAAAGCTCGCCAACTTAATGTTAATAGGGTCAAAACTTGGTACGCCACTTATCCAAGCAGTAGAGGCTCAACTTGAAGGCCTAGCTCTAAAAAAGAACATTTTACTCGCTAAAAAGGTAAACAAAAAAGCGATGCACACAACCTTTCCCATTATCTTAATTTGTTTTCCGATGTTTTTGGTATTGGTGTTTTTTCCCGCAGCATTACAAGTAATGAACGTACTTAAAATGCTTGTAGAAGTATTATAGGAGCCTGATATGAAAAAGCATTATCAACAAGGGTACATACTTACTATTGAGCTTATATTAATTATAACAATTTTAATTATTGGCTCAATTGGTGGGGTTATTTTAGTCAGGGATGCCCTTATTAAGCGCCATCAAACTAAGGTAGATAATCAAATTACTGTCGTTGATGCTAATAATAGACCACTCGGTATTGCAGTAAGTTTTGATGAGCACCAAGCCCCACTAATTTTTTATACAGACCGGGGGGCAAACAGCACATACAGAGCGCTAATTGGCATACGAGATGATAGGTTTACCTCACGAGAAGCTGTTTATTACGATGCTCCAAATTGCCAAGGTAATCCGTGTTTAAAGGGCTTAAGCGATGAAGCAACAGACAGCCAAGGTGTGAGTAAACTAAATAATACCGGTAATGTAAGTTATATAAATGCGCTGCAGCAAGGTCCAAATTATGCAATAGGGCAGTTAGGTAATACCGTTATTGGTCAGTTATTAAGAAGTACGCCACAACAATGCCCTGCTAATAGTGAACAAATTCTATCTCGTTATGTATCGCAAAAAGTAGTAACAGGCTCACCTTGTGAAAGCTTTGAAATAGATAAGCAACCGGCCGACAGCAGTTGTTTAGTTGGCTTGACCGCTTTGGGTCGTCCACTTGTAGGAACCGACGGTCGAGAGTTGGCGCTATCATGTGACACATGCCAAGCAGGGTACGAATCGCAAGGCGACATACTTGATTTATATTTACCCGAAGTAGAATCCCTCTTAAAAGATGCACTTAAAGCGCTTAAGTTCGTTCTTATAGGAACAAACTTTGATATAGAGCTTGGCACTATATGCTGCCCAGAAGGGACACGCTTAGAAGAAGATGAAAACATTGTAGAGACACTCGTCTTCACTATTTTACAAACTACATTTGAGCTCGCCGGTATTGATTTAGTAAATAACCTTATTATTAGTGAAACACTGAGCTTAATAGGGATTGAGCCAGGCATTACATATTGCAAAACATCACTTAATTTAGTTAATGCAGAACAAGTAATTAATATCACCACAGGCGAACCTGCACTTAGTAGCTTAACACCACCATTTAAAGTTTTACTGCCAGTACATAGCAGCCAAAACAGTACAACGTGGATACATACTCCCCCAAAAGGGGAAGGAGAACGTCAATGAACGCCTCAAATATATTTACTTCACATGCTAATTTAGCAGATACACAAACTGATGAAATATCAACAGAAATTAAAGAAACGCTAACACTACTAAAACAGTTTTATGATGTTCCAATTGTTAAATTTATCGATTTTAGAGAAGTTTATTCAGAGCAGTTAATAACCTGCAACGATAAAGAAAGCGTCGAAAATGAGTTATTAAGCTATCAAAAACGCTGTACACAAGAAAAACTATATCTATTTGAAGATACTTTTTTTGATGATGTATCAAACAACACGCACAAATTAATTCGTTTTTATGCACAATATCCAATTTATAGTGTCACTAATAAATTAATTGGCGTAGTGCTGATGGCCGATTTAGCACCTAAAACATTAATAGGTTCACAAAAAGATCAGTTTATTTCATTTGCTCAATTATTACAGACACAGTTAAATAAAAATTCAGATTCAGTAAGTAATCAAAGTACTAAGCCTGAGAAAAAAATTATGGTGAAAAGTATATTCATGTATTTAGTTTAGCGCCCGTCGCATTCTTAATTGCATTAGTATTATGTTCATTCACTGCATTACTTCTTTATACTATTGAAAAAAAGGAGCTGCAAAGTAATTACAATCAAAAAACCCAGCAATTACGTAAAACGTTATTTAATGCATTAGAGCGATTTGATAATCAAGGATTGTATATATCTCAAAAAGATTTAGTTATTGCAGGCTTTTTACAAAGCCAAAATAATTATACAAAAGAGCAGCTTAGTAACTTAGTGCAGAGTCAGGTTTCACAAAACTTAACTTACAAAGGGTATGTTGTGTTTGATTCTGAGTATAACCAGCTTGCACTTTGGTCAAAAAATAATTTTGATTTAGCCGCGTATGGATTTACAAACTGGTTAGAAAAATTTAATAAAAGAGCGAATAAACAAGCAGTAGAAGTATTTACGGTTGCTGATACGGCCTTCTTAATTTCTGAAATAAAAATAAAACAAGGCTCTATTTATACACTTACAGCATTTGATTTAAGTAAGTTTTTAAAAGCCGTTATTGGCAAATTAAACACTGAAAATTATAACGTTTTTATAGCAACACCACAGTTTACTTTAGGAAAACAAGGAGAAGTAAACCCGAGTATAATTAAAAATAGTATTAGCGCTTTAAGCAGTCGTTTTCCACCTACTTGGCGCTTGCATGTGCAACCAATGAATAAAATAGTACGACCACAAATAACTAAATACAGTTTAATTAGATTAGGGTTAATCTCTTTTTGTGTATTCGCGTTTGTGTATTATTTTTTACGTTTGCCAAGGCGTTTACACAGTGAAATAAAACAAAAAAATCAGTTAATACTCAATAGAGAGGAGCTTTTTTCAAGTTCTCTGGATGCACTGCCGCATGGGTTTGCTATTTTTAATAGCCATGAATTTCCTGTGATTACCAACAATGCTTTTAATCTTTTATTTGCACAGGTGAATAAACAAAACAGTCAGCTATCGTATAGCCAGCTGATAAGTATTGCGCAGCAGCATAATATTATAAATCACTACCATGAACATCATAAGCTTGATGATGACCGTAACCAATTAATAGATATAGGTTTTACAGACGGGAAGTGGATAACTGTATTACAAAGACATACAGATTTTAATGGTTTTGTTTGCTACTTTAGAGATGATACAGAGGCACATCAAAAAGAATGTTTACTCGCTGATGTTCTCGAAAAATCAAAACAGACAAATCAATTAAAATAAAAATTTGTTACAAGGCTTAGCCGTCAGTTAAAAACGCCTTTATCATCTTTAAAGTCATTAGTTGAAATATCTAAAGATCCAATAAGCTTTAACGAATTTAAAAACAATGTGGGGAATATTTCTGATGCATGCGACCAGCTCGAAAGTGTAATTCAACAACTCATAAATATAAATAAATCGGAAATAGGTAAGTTAAAGCTTCAGGCCAAAAACGTAAACCTAAATCAAATGATCAATAATAATATGTCGATTTTAGCTAAAGAGGCTGAAAATAAAAGAATCGTTCTTAAAAATAATATTACGCCTGAATTAACGGTCGCAAGCGATGAAAAGTTAATTTCTCAATTGGTTATTCAATTAGTGACTGAGGTTTTTGATTCATCAAATAATACAACGCTTTCAATTAACGCTCAGATTAAAAATGAAAGTAAACGTAATTACTTATACCTCGATTTTTCATTAAGTAATTTAATCAACACTAACCATTTTATAACTGAACTTAAAAGCATTTCGGGTGATGATATAACGCGCTTTATAGATGATAAAGACTTATCATTAGAGTTAAAGTTTTTTATCTCGATATTTAAAATGCTTGGTGGGAAAGCGATAATTATTAGCAGTAGTGCCAATAAAACGACGATATCACTTTCTATGTTGGTCAACATAGCAACCAAACAAGGTAAAGACAATGAGCAAGAAGTACCAAGTAGCTCGTTAACAAATAATGATTTAGTAAAAGCTAGTTTAGTAACTAACAAACACCAAAACACGCTATTACTGGTTGATGACGATCCTCTTGTTGAGATTGTAATTAGAGCGATGCTAAAAAATGAGAATATTAAAATAGATTACGCGCGCAGTGCAATAGAAGCAATGTTGATGGTATCGCAAAACAGTTACGACATTATTTTAATGGACATAGTAATGCCAGAATTGTCGGGAACTGACGCTATGTTAAAAATTAAAAAACACAGTGACAATTTGAAAACTAAAATAATTGCGCATACATCGACACCCGATACAGATTCAAAATACGTTAACCAGGGCTTTGATGACATGCTATTAAAACCAGTAAAACAAGGTGTATTAATAAACCAAATAACACGCATTTTAAAAGATAAGTCGTTATAAATTAGCGTATATTACTGGAACAGTAATGAGGTAAAACATGAAAAACACTATTGAAAATATGGCTGAAGTTATCGAGTTTAAAGTAACGCCAATAAATAAAACTAAACGACTGCTTTTAGTAGATGATGACTTGCTAATAGAAATAGTAATTAGAAAAATGCTTAACGAAGAAAATATTTTAATAGATTTCGCATCAAGTGCTATAGAGGCGCTACTTATGGTTTCTCAAAATATTTACGATATTATTTTAATGGATATAGTAATGCCGCAATTTACAGGCACCGACGCAATGCTAAAAATAAGAAAGCATGCTGACGCATCAGCAACAAAAATTATCGCTCATACATTTAGTGAAAACGAAAATAGTGATAACAAGTATGTGAAGCTTGGGTTTAACGGCCTGTTATTGAAGCCAGTTAAGCAAAGTGTATTAATAGAAAATATTAGATATTTTTTGGAATGATAAATAGAAACAGTAGGGCGGTTAACTATTTTTTATTTATAGCTTACTAAAAAGTTAAATTATAATTTTTGAAAGCACTAATATTTATTAGTGCTTTTGTGTATATGAACCTTTAATTTATTTAAATTTGTAAAAGTTCTTTAATAAGAATAATTTTTTCAAATTATTCCTTCAAAGTATTAAAAACTACGCTTTTGTAATTGTTGCATGTATACGAGTCATCGTTTCACACTTCTTAAAGCGGTTTGATAATCACAATTATTAAACACTGCAATATTATAAAGTCAGTAAATTTATTTAGCCTAGAGCCCACGTATCACAGGGGTTTAACTTTTAAAACATTAAGATTTTTTAATAACTAATAAATACTCATCTTGGGATGGAATTTGCTTTATAAGGCTATATTCCAATTTTATAGTTTAATAAACATTATAATTTTTAATGTTAAAGAGGAAAAATTATGAACAAGACACAGTACGTTACAGTAGAAGGTCATCAAATTGCTTATCAAGAAATGGGACAAGGAACACCTTTATTATTGATACACGGAATACCAACTAATAAATTATTATGGCGAAATGTGATGCCAAAACTTGCATCAAAACATCGAGTAATAGCGCCTGATTTACTAAACTTTGGTGAATCTGATATGCCAATTAACACCGATGTATCTATAAATGCGCAATGTAGAATAATGTGTAAGTTTATGGAAGAACTCGGTATTTCTAAAGTTAATATTGCTGCACATGATATTGGTGGTGGTGTTGCTCAATTAATGGCTGTAAATCATCCGGATAAAGTAAACGGGTTGGTTTTAATTGATAGTGTATGTTTTGATTCTTGGCCAATACCAGAATTTGAACCTTTGCTAGAACCAGGTGTAGAAGAAAAAACAACTGTAGCTGAATTTGTAGATACATTAAGAGATTTCATGCCCAAAGGTGTTTACGACTCGAGCGTAATGACTGAAGAGTTGATGAAAATATACTTAGCACCATGGAGTAATGAAAAAGGAAAAGCAGCTTTATTTAGTAACATGCGCAGGCTCAATAAAGAATATACCGAAGCTATTACAGGCGATCTTAAAAGCTTACCTCATGAAACACTCATAATATGGGGTAAAGAAGACAAGTTTCAAAAGCCAAAGTATGCGCCAATGTTAGAAGAAGCAATTCCAAATTCATCATTGATTTGGATAGATAAAGCCGCTCATTGGGTTATTGATGAACATCCAGATAAAGTGTCTGAGCTTATTAGTGAATTTATGAATGATAAAACGTTCTAGTGAATTAGTAGGATAATTTTAAAGCTATTTGTTTCAATACGTTAAGTTTGATTGGGTAAAGTAGCGAATAGGCAATCATTGTAATACCGTTTGATAATATTAATAACCAAGCGGTATTTTTATATGTTCAAGAAGCTAATACCGTAAATGGGTAAGGCACTGACTATTAAGATAAGTAGGTTAATGCTTATTAAATAGTCAAAATATCGCGTTTATACGTTAATTAATGAAGGTGAGTAACTTGGTTATGTATTTATTTATGCTATTTAACATAATATAAATTATAGGTAGTTAATGTATATATAGAAAGAGCGCTTAAATGCGCCCTTACTATGTCCAATACTAGACGGTATCGGACATTAAGTGGTTTTATTACAATAACAGGAATTACTAATACAGATACTTTATTTATCAATTTGTTTAATCAATACTTAATAAACGCTCAGCTGTATATTCGTTAGTAATTAATCCACTGATCATGTTTGACCTTACTGCGCCCAAAATGGCTAACACTTTTTCTTCGCCAGCAGCTATCGCATAAATCTGTTTGTTAGCATTTGTTTTTAATGGCGTACTTGCTACGCGCTGATTAACTGTGCAATCTAAAAGCTTACCGTTTTTATCAAACACCCAACTAATCATTTCACCAACAGCACCAAGATCTTGTAACTCTTTAAGTTCTTGCGCATCAATAAAACCATCTATATGTAATGGCGACTTTTCACCTAAGCTACCAATACCCACAAATGTTACATCGGCATCTTTAGCGAGTTTTAAATTACCGGTAATATTTTGTTGTGCATGTAACTGTTCTTTTTCTTCAATACTTCTTGGTAAAACTGGCAATGGCATTGGGTAATGTTTTGCATTGGTGTGTTCGGCCATTCTTACTACAACATCATAAGGTGAAGCCGATCCATCTAAAGCCATATTACCTAGCATGGCTACAATTTTATGTTGCGGACAATCAACAGTTCTTAGCTCATCCACACATGAACGTAAAACTCGACCGGTTCCCATAGCAAGTACTTTGGGTTGTTCTGATTTTAAATGACGTTCTATTTCAGCCGCGCCAGCTTGAGCCAAACCTAATGTAGATGATGGTTCAGACGGATCGCTCGGTACAACTTCACACGAATCTAACCCAAAACGGCTTTTTAATTTTTCGGCCAAATCCATACATTTGGCAATCGGGTGGTCAAGTCTAACTTTAATTAGACCTTGGCTCACAGATAATGCGACCATTCTTTGTGCAGATTGACGAGATATATTTAGCTTTTTAGCAATTTCATCTTGTGTGTTACCGCCAACATAATATAACCACCCTGCTCTGGCTGCATCATCTAGCTTTCTAATTTCTGTATTTGATAGCTTTACCACGTAAACCTCTTAAAATATAAGGAAAACTAAATCCTTATTTTCATTACATAATTTTAATTATATGTGCTGCTATATAAATTATTTTATTAATTTTGGAATATCTATTTATCAATAACGTTTTTGTTATTTATAATTGTAAATATACCATTCCTTAATAAAAAATACCTAGGTTTCATAGGATTATGTAATTAGAATTTAGTTAATAGCACCTTTATAAAGGTGCTATTTAAGGTATTTAAAAATTGGCTTTAGCGAATTGTTAAACCGTTATTATCAAACTTTAATACTTTATCTGCCGGTACGCTTAGGTAAATACTGTCGCCATATTTTAATGGGCAATCACCATCTGCTTTTACTGTTACGGTCCCTTTGCCTTCAATATTTATATGTAAAAAGCTCTCCGATCCTAAATGTTCAATTACACCGACAGTACCAGCCCACGTTCCTTGCTCAGTAGAGAGTGTTATATGCTCTGGTCGTATACCAATACAACTAACATTCGCATCTTCATTTTGTGGAGCATCTATAAAGTTCATTTTTGGAGAGCCAATAAAACCAGCTACAAATTTGTTTACTGGGTTTTTATAAAGCTCTAAAGGTGTGCCTACCTGTTCAATAATACCGGCATTAAATACCGCGATTCTATCTGCCATTGTCATAGCTTCAACCTGATCGTGCGTAACATAAATCATTGTTGTAGCTAAACTTTTATGTAATTCAGATATTTCTAAACGCATATTTACACGTAGTGACGCATCAAGATTTGAAAGCGGTTCATCAAATAAAAATGCCGAAGGCTGACGTACAATTGCGCGCCCTATTGCTACACGCTGGCGCTGTCCGCCCGATAATTGCCCAGGCTTTCGGTCTAAATAATCAGTTAAATTTAGAATTTTAGCGGCGTTAGCAATTTTACTTTCGATTTCTGTAGGGCTAACTTTGGCTCTTTTTAAAGGAAAAGCAATATTATTACGCACGGTCATATGCGGATATAACGCGTAGGATTGAAACACCATTGCTAAGCCTCTTTTTGCAGGCGGTGTTTTTGTAGCGTCAATGCCGTCAATTTCTATATTACCACTGGTGGTATCTTCAAGACCTGCGATCATACGAAGTAATGTAGATTTACCACAGCCCGACGGACCAACAAAAACAATGAACTCACCGTCTTTTATTTCTAGATCGAGCGGTTTAATTACGTTAACTTCATCAAAGTTTTTAGTGACTTGTTTTAGTGTGATGCTGCCCATGTGTATTCTCCTATTTTACTGCGCCGAAACTTAATCCACGCACTAATTGTTTTTGACTAAACCAACCAAGTATTAAAATTGGCACAATGGCCATGGCAGATGCTGCCGATAACTTAGCGTAAAATAACCCCTCAGGGCTTGAGTAACTGGCAATAAATGCCGTTAAAGGTGCAGCATTTGCAGCGGTTAAAATAAGTGTCCAAAAAGCTTCGTTCCACGACAAAATTACATTTAACAATAGCGTTGAGGCTATACCCGGTAAGGCTATTGGCAATAAAACATGGAATATTTCTTCACCAATTGTTGCGCCATCCATACGAGAAGCTTCAAGTATTTCGTTTGGTATTTCTCTAAAGTAGGTGTAAAGCATCCATACCATTATTGGTAAGTTAATGAGTGTCATTACAATAACCAAACCTAATTTTGTATCGAGTAATGCGAAGTCTCGAAACAATAAATAAATCGGAATAAGTACCCCTACTGGCGGTAACATTTTGGTTGAAAGCATCCACATTAATAAATGCTTTGTTTTTTTAGTTTGCACAAACGCCATAGACCACGCAGCAGGTACCGCAATTAATAACCCTAGTAAACTTGAACCTAGCGATATAACCACAGAATTCCAAAAATGGGTAAAGTATGGCGAACGCGACAGTACATCTCGGTAATTTTCGAGCGTCCAATCAAACGCATATAAGCTTGGGCTTGCTGAAATTGCTTCGGCTTCCGTTTTAAAACTGGTGATTAACGTCCATAAAATTGGAAAGAAAATCATGCCGCTTATTGTCCATGCAGCAATGGTATAAATTAGTTTGGAACGACGGCTATCTTTTATAGTCATAATTAACCCTCCAAGTTTTTGCCAATTAAGCGCATTAAAAATATAGCGACTATATTTGCAATAATAACTGCAACTATGCCCCCTGCCGAACCGCCGCCTACATCAAACTGAAGTAGCGATTGCGTATAAATTAAGTACGTTATATTGGTTGACGAATAACCAGGACCGCCACTAGTTGTGACTAATATTTCAGCAAAAATTGACAGTAAAAATATAGTTTCGATTAATATAACCGCAGTTACAGCGCGCGATAAGTGCGGTAAAACGATGTAAAAAAACTTACTAAATGGGCCTGCTCCGTCCAAATCAGCCGCTTCTAATTGCTCGCGGTCTAATGATTGTATTGCTGTTAGCAGTATTAATGCTGCAAATGGTAACCACTGCCAAGACACAATAATGATGATTGAAAATAACGGCATTTGAGCAAAAAAGTCGATAGGTTCAAAGCCAAGCCAAATCGCAAAGTGTGCAAATAAGCCATTAACTGGGTTCATTAGCATGTTTTTCCATACCAATGCCGACACAGTTGGCATTACAAAAAATGGGGCTAGTACCATAATGCGAACGTAGTTTCGTCCCCATATTGCTTGGTCTAGTAAAATAGCTAAGCCAATACCACCACAAATAGTGATCAGTAAAACCCCAGTTACTAGGTAGAGCGTGTTAAAAAATGATTCAACAAAAGCCGGATCAGTTAGGAAAAATTCATAGTTTAAAAAGCCTACAAACTCTTTATCCCCTGGAACGAGTAAGTTGTAATCAATAAAAGAAAAATACAGTGTCATACACAGCGGAACTATCATCCAAGCAAGTAATAAAATTACACTTGGAAGAAGCATAAACCGAGCAAGCGTGCGCGAGTTAGTTGTTGCCATAAAGGTGACCTTAAAAAAGCCAATTCTATTTACTTGTTAACTATCAAGTGAAAATCAGAAACCCTTGATAGCGTTTATAACTAACAAGTAAATAGAATTGACATAAAATATTGGGTAAGTTTGAGTACTTACCCGCCCATTACATGCTATTTAGGATAGCGAGCTTTACGCATTGTTCGCTCAACGAGGTGCTGAGACGTACTAAGCGCTTGCTTAACGGTCATTTGGCCAGTTAATGCTGCTGAGAATTGTTGCCCAACAGCTGTACCAATTCCTTGAAACTCAGGAATAGCAACAAACTGAATACCTACATAAGGCACCGGTTTAACGGTTGGATTTTTAGGATCTGCAGATTGGATAGAATCTAAGGTAATTTGCGCAAACGGTGCTGCGTCCATGTACTTTTGATTACTGTAAAGTGATTTACGTGTACCTGGCGGTACTTTTGCCCAACCTTTTTTGTCGGCTACAAGTTGAGTGTATTCTTTAGATGTTGCCCAGCTAATAAATTTCATTGCGGCATCTGGTTTTTTGCTGCTTGCCGGTACGGCTAAAGTCCAAGACCATAACCAGTTACCGCGTTTACCTAGGCCGTTATCTGGCGCAAGTGCAAACCCTACTTTATCGGCAACTTCTGAGTCTTTTTTGTTAGTAACAAATGCGCCTGCAACGGTTGCATCAATCCAAATACCACACTTTCCGGTTTGGAATAGTGCAAGATTTTCATTAAAACCGTTTGCAGATGAACCTGCAGGGCCAGATTCTTTCATCACATCGACATAATACTGAAGGGTATTTTCCCACTCTGGGGTATTAAACTGTGGCTTCCAATTTTCATCAAACCAACGAGCACCAAACGAATTAGCCATTGATGTAATAAGCGCAACGTTTTCGCCCCAACCAGCTTTACCACGTAGACAAAGGCCATAAACACCTTCTTTTTTATCTGTCATCGCTTTAGCAGCTTTGCGTATAAAGTCCCATGTTGGGGCTTTAGGCATTGTCAGCCCCGCTTTTTCCATTAAGTCAGTGCGGTACATAACCATTGAACTTTCACCATAAAATGGTGCAGCATAAAGCTTGTCGTTAATCGTTAAACCACTTCGAATTGCTGGGATTAAATCGTCTAAATCGTAGTTTTCACCTAAATTATCTAACTCTTTTAACCAATTTTGTTTGCCCCAAATTGGTACTTCATAAGTACCTATGGTCATAACATCGTATTGGCCGCCTTTTGTTGCTACATCGGTAGTGACACGTTGGCGAAGAATGTTTTCCTCTAGAGTGACCCATTTTAGATCTATATCAGGGTTTTGGCTGGTAAAGTCACTGCTTAATTCTTTCATGGTGATCATGTCACCGTTGTTAACAGTCGCTATTGTAATTATTTCTTTTGCCGCAGCGCCCATGCTTATAAAGCCACACGCGAGCATAATTAATTTATTTTTCATCGGGTATTCCCCATACACGTTATGTTTTAACAAGTGCTATTAAATTTCAATCTATTACCAATTCTATTTATGGCAGTTTTAACGCATAAAACTGCCCGCAAAGTGCCTTTTTAGGTCCTTTGTATAAATAGTTAGACTAGTTGGATAATGACTTAAAATTTAACAGATATTTCAGAAGTGAAGCCGTCAAATCCTTTACCGATTTGGCCGCCCGAATTAACACCTTCTTCTTGGTTAACATACTCAACTTTTAAAAGCGTTTTATCGTTAAACCAGTAACCTGCGGCTACTTGAATACGCTCTACTGTGTTGTCTGTTTGTTCAATTAAGTCGGAAGTGTTTTCGGCTTCTGCATAACGAGCCGCTACATATAGCTTTTTAGGGATTAGATATTGTTGTGCTTCAAACACGAAGTACTCAACAGATGAGTCGCCTTCTATTACACTGTTTGAATCAAAAGTAGTGCCATTTTCATCTGCTATGCCGTTTGTACCAAAGTAGGTAATACCGGCAACTGCATTACCAGCGGCATCTGCGAATGTGTAGTCATCAGATGATTTACCAACCATAAAAATTAAGCTAGTTTCGTCAGATGGTTGATAAGCTAAATTAAGCTGGATGATTGATTGCTCAAGCCCTGGCATTGCGCCAACATGAGTGTCACGCTCGTTTGAAGGTGACGCTGAGAAATTATAGTTTTCACCATCGCCAAAGCGATAGTTTGTTGTGGTTACACCATCAAGACTGGCTACACCGTTTTCAAAACGTAACTGGTCGCCTTGATTCGCCTTTAATAAGTTTAAGCCTGCTTTAAAGCCACCTTCAAATTCTAGAGTACCTTGAAGTCGGTAGTTATAACCTCTGTCTTCTTGAAACGCTTCACCAAAACTAGAAGTCGTAATGTGACCTGTAACATTATAAGCACGGACTACACCACTTTCGAAAGTTTCGCTGTAACTTAGCTGTGCGCCGTTTTCTGCGGTTGCGTAATCGGTAATACCATTACCAATAAGTGCATTATTTTGGTTATCTGCGCCGTCTTGAAAACCTTTAAATTGAAAAGGCGAGCCACCAATGTTACCTAAACGCAGTGTTAAATTTGCGTTTTCTTTTGGTGTGCCATAAAGACCTAGTAAGTCAAATTCAACACCTGCAAAATCGTTGTGAAATGAAAAGTCACGATCTTCGCCACCAAAGTCATTAGGCTCTTCTGCAATATCTATATCGGCAGTGATGAACTCGTTAATATGAAATTTAAGCATTAGATTAGCTCTAATACGGCCAAATCCTGACTCTTGTTCTTCATCTTCTGGACGAAATGCGCCGTCTTTAGCTTGAATTGACTGAAAGTTTTGCATTAGTAAAAAGTCTACGTCAACGCGATCTAAATATTCAGAAATATCAGCCTGTGCTGGAGCCGATGTAGCCATAGCTGCCGCTATGAGAGAAATTGCAAATTTAGTCTTTTTATTATTCAACATAATAAGCTCTTTATTTAGTGTGGTGTGTGATGCCAACTTTATTAAATTGCATATTCATTTAATGAAATTGGTATTAATTCAGTGTGTGTAGATGAGGCTGGCTGAGCAAAACATTAAATAGTTAATGAAATTGCACTTGTGAGCATAAGCTCATCTACTGAGCATAATCACAGAATGAATTTAGAAGGTCAACGATTTTTTATTACAAAACGTTTACAAAAAATCGAATTTATATGTAAATATTTTTGAATCAATAAGTTAAGTAGCAAATTTGTTACATCAAATTTTGAGGAAATAAAGTGTAGGATTAAGGGATTTATTGTAGATACGTCATTATTGTTCAATACAATTAATGAAAATATAAGTTAGTAAAAGATATGAAAGCAGGTAATCCTTTAAAAATAGGTTATTGGGCAAACCTATAAACAGTTTATTTATTAGTGTTTTTTAAGTAACGTTCTTGAGCTTATGTTGGGGTTAGCTTAGTATTAAAGCACTTAGATGTATTCAAAATAGAAGTAACCTACATATGGAATTTGTTCGCCCGCTAGAGCCCATCCTCATTATTGATGACGTTAAGGAAATTCGTGATTATCTAAACCAAATTTTAACTGACTTAGGGTTTGAAGATATATTAGAAAGCGCCGATTTTAGCTCTGCTAAACCTATTATGAACAATAAACCGCCAGGCGTAATATTTGTAGATGTAGATTTACCTGACTCTAACGGTGCAGATATATTGGAATACATTAATAGTGCTTATCCGCACACTCATGTTGTTATGTGCTCTGGCCACAATAGTCTCGAAAACGTACAAAACACGTGGGAAATGGGCGCTAAAGGCTTTATTGCAAAACCTTTCAACACAAAAAAAGTAGACACTGTAATGAAGCGTCTTGAAATAATAGAATAATAATAAGGTTAGCATGCATAGTACTGTTACTGCGATTATAGAAGATCTTTCGAGTGTTATATTTGGTAAACAACAACAAATAAAACTGGCACTTACATGCTTATTTAGCGAAGGGCATTTACTCATTGAAGATTTGCCTGGTATGGGAAAAACCACTCTTTCTCATGCATTGTCAGCTGTGTTAGGTTTATCGTATCAGCGTATTCAATTTACCAGTGATCTTCTGCCTGCTGATATTCTGGGTACTAATGTATTTAACTCTACCGAGCACAGTTTTACGTTTCATAAAGGCCCTATTTTTAGCCAAGTTGTTTTAGCTGATGAAATAAACCGCGCAGGGCCCAAAACACAAAGTGCGTTGCTTGAAGCAATGGAAGAGCAACAAGTAACAGTTGATGGAAAAAAATATACGCTGCCAAATCCATTTTTTGTGATAGCAACACAAAACCCGCTTTACCAATCAGGTACCTACCCGTTACCTGAGTCGCAATTAGACCGTTTTTTAATGCGTATTAGCTTAGGTTTTCCACCTAAAGAAGCCGAAAAACGCTTAATTTTGAATATGCAAAAACGAGATTACAGTCAGTTACCTAAGCGTATTAACCAACAAGAGTTAGCGGCAATTCAAACCCAGATAAGCCAAATTACTTTAAGTAGCCCGGTTATTGACTACATTATAGAGCTTGTTAATTACACACGCACAAGCAACGCTTTTGCATCTTCGTTATCACCGCGTGCCAGTATGGCTCTTGCTAAAGCGGCTAGGTCGTGGGCCTTTATTGATGGTCGTGATTTTGTAATGCCAGAAGATGTTCAAGCCGTATTTGCAAGTGTGTGTCAGCATCGTTTAGGTTTGCATAATGAGTCAGGTGAAGCGCAAGTAAACGATATTTTAAAAAACGTATTAGTTCCGGTATAAACTTTTATGCCAAAAAAAACAGCTAAGCGCCCTTCTTTATTTAAGTCATTTAAGCGAAGTGTATTTAATAAGTTATTAAAAAATAAGCATTTAAAAAACTCAATTACACTTGAACACAGAACAATTTATGTATTGCCATCGTCCCTAGGTTGGTACTTTGTAATTGTGGCTATTTTAAACTTTGTAATGGGCATTAATTATCAAAATAATTTAATTTTAATAATGTCTTATCTTATGTTTGTGGTGATGATTATTGCTGTATTAATGGGCTACAGTAACGCTAAAGGCTTAACGGTTAAATTTAAAGATGCATTTAACAGCTACGCCCCCCAAAAACCGAGTATTGTATTTGAATTACAAAGCCCTTCACTAACCCAATCTATTAATTTAACATATCAAGGTAGTGAGCAAACTCACAAACATACCGACGAAGTTGATAGTAAGACTCAGTTACTTACACTCAACTTACCCTACAGCTCACGCGGTAAGTACTCAGTGCAACGTATTAAAATAGCGAGTAACTATCCCTTTGGTTTAATAACTGTTTGGAGCTACATTCAATTACAAGAAGATGTATTTGTATACCCGTCGCTTGAACAAGTACACAGTGATGCGCATGTTTCTGTGCTTGATGAGCAAGCCGATAAAGGTATTTCTACACAATCTGGTAGCGAAGAGTTTGAGTCGTTAATCCCACATTTACCAGAGATGGGCTTGCAAAGAGTCTCTTGGAAGCATTACGCAAAAACACAGCAGTTGTTAGTTAAAGAGTTTGTAGACTTTAAAACAGCGAATGCGCTCTTCGATTTTACGTTGATGAATGGAGATACAGAACAACGTTTAAGCCAGTTATGCTTTTTAGTGTGTGAAGCAACCGAGAAAAACACCCCTTTTATGTTAAAGCTACCGAATAAAACAATAAATACAAATACCGGACAGCAACATAAGCAGCAATGCTTAGAATTATTATGCTCATTTAATGGTGATGTGTAATGGACATACTTAAAAACGAAAAAGTAATAAATTATTCGCTGTCTTTTATATATGCATGTTTAATTGTATTTTTTGTATCACATTTACCGCTTGCTTTTGTAGGTGTACTTTCACTTATTTGTGCATGGAACTTTTACATAACGCTGAGTAATAAACCAAAGCCAAATGCTTGGCTGGCAAATATACTCGCAGGTGTGTCACTAGGTTTAATGCTCTACACAGTAGGCATGTCGGATACGGTTATTTTATTTGTGGCCATGCTGCTACTTGCTAGTTTATTTAAGCTGCTGCAGGCTAAAACCAAAAAACACTATCATGTAATTACAACGCTTACGTTTTTTTCACTCTCATCGGTGTATTTATTTAACCAAAGCATTTTAACGACTTTAACTGTAAGTGGTTTATACATATTAAACTTTGCAGTACTTGGCTTACTCGAATCCAAACATAATTTAAAAATAGCCTCTAAGCAAAGTGGTAAATTACTACTTTTAGCACTTCCTTTAGCTATATTTTTACTGCTTTTTTTACCAAAAATGCCCGCCTTTTGGCAGCTTCCTGGGCCTAAGCTTGCAAAAACAGGGCTTTCTGAACAAGTCGACCCATTCGATATTGCAAAGCTTTCAAACTCAGATGAACTTGTGTTTAGAGTTAAATTTAACGAAGAAAAACCTGTAGCGCCTTATTATTGGCGAGCAATAGTTCATGATGAATTTAATGGCAATGCGTGGCTTACGTCTGACTTTTTAAAATATAATAATTTAAAAACAAATACCCAGAGCGAAAATAATGAGCAACTTATTTCAAGCTACTCAGTTATTACAGAGCCTGCTACACAAAAATGGCTCTATGGTTTAGCCTACTCCAGTAGTAACTCACAAAATGTTGAAGGTAATTCGCTAGGTTTATTGCGTAAAAAAAGTCGCCAAGCTAAAAACTTACAATACGATGTAAATAGCTTTAACTTCACAGCTTTACCGCTTGGCCAATTTGAAGAAAAACGCTACAAATACCTCGCTTATAAAAAGAATGTAAAAACATCATCACTTGCTAAAAACTTAAAGCAAAAAACACACTCTGACCGCGATTTTTACAATAGCTTATTACAATACTTTGCAGGTACGGGATTTACTTACACGCTAACTCCTACACCTATGAGCGGCGATAATACAATTGACCAATTTTTATTTGAAAACCAACGTGGATTTTGTGGTCATTATGCAAGCGCTGCTGCGTACATTTTTAGAACCGCAGGTATACCCGCTCGATTAGTAAGTGGTTATTTAGGCGGTGAATTAAATCAAGATAATAATACGCTAACAGTTCGCCAGTACGATGCGCATGCATGGGTAGAAGTATATTTACAAAACGAAGGTTGGGTTATTTTTGATGCAACCGCCGTTGTTGCACCTGAGCGTTTAAATGGCTCACTTTCGCAAAACCAAGAGCTGAATGACGAATTTAAAAGTAATCTTGATTTTGGTTTAGTGAGTTTAAGTAATTTCCCCGCTATTAATTGGTTAAGGTTGGAACTTGAAAATCTCGATTATCAATGGTCTAGCTGGGTACTTGGTTTTGACGAAGAAAAACAAAATGATTTTTTAAAATCAATTTTTGGTAGTAAAAACATTTGGCTTGTACCATTAATGGTTTTATTAACAGCTGGTTTTTGTTTTGTAGGTTATTTTGTTTATTTAAACTTACCAAAACGCCCGACTAAATTAGCGCCTATGGTTAAAGAATTTTATGAAGTAAAAGCATGGGCGAAAAAACAAAAAATAAATACACCCGATAATTTAACACCGAGTCAGCAGTTACATTTTTTTGCTGATCAACTTCCTCGTTCTGCACAATCTATAAACACATTTAGTCAGTTATTTAACCAAGTACGCTATAGTAAAAAACCTTTTACGAAAGAGCGCAAAACTCAGGCTAAAGATCTGATAAAATTAATTAAAATTTCCAAATAGAGAATACTATGAATGCTGTTGTTATAGGCGTTATTTTAATGCTCGGGCTATCTCTGGCTCGCGTTAACGTCATTGTTGCCATGATCATAAGTGCTTTAGTTGCTGGTTTAACCGCAGGCTTGGGTATAAAAGAAAGTGTTGATGCATTTAATTCTGGCCTTTCTGCCGGAGCTGAAATTGCACTAAGTTATGCCATGCTTGGTGCGTTTGCCGTTGCTATTTCTAAGTCGGGTTTAACACGCATTCTCGCTGATAAGTTACTTGCTAAAGTAAATGCTAAAGGCAGCGGGAATGAAACATTTTTAAGTTACTTCATTTTATTAATTATTTTAGGTTGTGCGATTTCTTCGCAAAACTTAGTACCTGTACACATAGCGTTTATTCCTATTTTAATTCCGCCGTTACTCGTTGTTTTTAATCAGCTAAGGTTAGACAGGCGTGCTATAGCATGTATTTTAACATTTGGATTAGCAACCTCTTATATGGTGCTGCCTTATGGCTTTGGTGGTATTTACTTATATTCTATTTTGCATAAAAACCTGGTCGATAACGGCTTAGATATTGTAAATACACAAGTCCCTATGGCGATGATTATTCCTGCATTGGGTATGTTTATTGGATTACTTATTGCGGTATTTATTACCTACAAAAAACGCCGTGAATACACAGAGCTCCCATTAACAACTCAGAGTAAATCTGCTGATGTCGAAAAGCCTAAAAAAGTAATGATTGTAGGACTTTGCGCTGTGTTAGCCTCACTTGTTGCACAAAACCTAAGTGGCTCAATGATTTTAGGTGGTCTAGTAGGTGTAATGATATTTAGTGTATTTGGTGTAGTTAAGTGGGAAGAAAACGGCGACGTATTTAGTAAAGGCGTTGCGATGATGGCGATGATTGGTTTTATTATGATATCGGCACAAGGCTTTGCATCGGTTATGCAAGCTACCGGCGATGTAGCGAGCTTAGTTCACAGTGGAGCCGCCCTTTTTGATGGCAATAAACCCCTTGCTGCGGGTGTTATTTTGTTAGTTGGTTTATTAATTACAATGGGAATTGGTAGTTCGTTTTCAACAGTGCCTATTATTGCAACGTTGTTTGTACCTCTATGTTTAGACCTTGGCTTTTCTGTTATGGCTACCGCTGCACTTGTTGGTACTGCGGGAGCTTTAGGTGATGCAGGCTCCCCTGCTTCAGACTCAACGCTTGGCCCAACCTCAGGTTTAAATGCCGATGGTCAGCACGACCATATTAGAGACTCTGTTATCCCAACATTTATTCACTTTAACATTCCACTGCTGATATTTGGCTGGATTGCAGCAATGGTACTTTAAAAAGTATTTACGTAAGTGTAATTAAAAGCTGAAGATAACCAAAAAGGTATGTTAAAAGCATACCTTTTTAGTATCCAAATCCAACAACTCTTACCCCTATCAATCCTCTCCCAGTTTGATTACTTTTTTTTAGTTAATATTAACTCTGTTGTTGAGGTTATATTTAATGAACATTTAGTATGATGTGTTCTTTTAAGGGTTTTATATAAGCACCAATTAAGGTGCTTATATAAATTTACTTTACCGCATATTTAAAGCTTTAAATTACTCAAAACCATAAATCATTTTATCGCATACTACCGGTGTTGGTCTGTGGTTATCATCGACTGCAACAAACGTAAAGCTACCACTAATGGCAGAGTGCTTATCATCTCTGTGCATAGTTTCTAATAGTATATCTACATCAACTTTTAAACTGGTGTTACCTACATGAACTACTTTAGCAATTAACTCTGCAAAAGTACCTGCTGGTATCGCTTCTTTAAAATCAACTCTATCGGAAGATATGGTAACCAAAGGTTTACGACAAAAACGCGTAGCAGCTATAAATGCCACTTCATCCATCCACGCCAGTGCATCACCACCAAATAAAGTATTGTGATGATTGGTACGCCCTGGAAACACAGTTTTAGTTACCGATGTGGTTGAGTCTTCAATACGCTGAGCAATTATTGCATCGCGATTTACGTCAGTCATAAATCCTACTTTTTGTTTGCTAATGTATCTTGCATTAGTAATGCAGGATCAAGGCGTTCGCCTTTCCAGTTAAAACGCCAATCTAGGTGAGGACCCGTTACACGCCCTGTTGCACCAATTTCAGCCACTTTGTTACCTTGCTTAATTTTGTCACCCACTTTTACATCAAGCTTACTTAAATGAATGTAAGTTGAGGTAATACCATGGCCATGATCAATAATTAATGTACCGCCTGAGTAGTATAAATCAGGTTCAGAAAATACCACGGTACCACTAATTGGCGCGTAAACAGGAGAGCCTGTTTTATTAGCGATGTCTAAGCCAAAGTGCGGACGACGAGGCTCGCCATTAAAATAGCGCTGACTACCATAAACACCCGATATACGCCCTTCTGCAGGCTTTAACACAGGGTCTAAAAAGTACAGTAAATCAGAGTCTACTTCTCTCGCTTTACGAACAGCAACTGCTTCGCGGCTTATACGTGCACTGACTTCTTTTGCCGGTGAAACATACTTCTTAGCCACGCCAGTAATTTTATCAATTTCATATTCACGCTTGGTTATGGCTAGCGGCTGAGAATGCGATTTACCCGTGTTATCTACCCATTTTAAAGTATGAGTCGTTTCAGCGTCACGCCCAAAACCAAATACAAAATCACCCTTTGGTGAAAGTTTTAAACTTTTGCCATCTAAGCTTACTGATTTAGCGTTTTCTAGCTTTCCAGTAACTAAACCGCCTTGTGTTAAATGTCCTTTTAACTCAAGCGCCATAGTACTAAAGCTAGCAGAGGCAACAAGCGCTGTTGCTAAAAGTGTTTTAAACATAACTAATCGATCCTTTTCCAACCCCTTCATAAGCGGTTACTTTTACTGCTTTTTCTGGGTATTGGGCTTTAATTTGGCCAGCTACATGTTCAGCAATACATTCTACAGTGGTGTCTACTGGTAAAATGTCGCAACGAGACTCGCTAATAGCCATTTCAAAATAGCCTTGTGCCGATGTATAAGCAAAACATACATCACCCGCTTTGGCTGTTATGTGTTTTAAATCAGGTGCGTTAATTTGATCTTCACTGGTGGCTAAGTAAATATCTTCCCACTTTTGAGACCATTCTTTTTGCAAGCGCGGCATAGAGATGCCATCTAGGCTAATACCAATTTGAGAACGATGCCCATGAATAATACGCTGGCAATTACCGTCATGCTTTTTAAGGCCATGGCTGTAATGGTAGTAAAAACTTTGGCTGTGTTCAGGCTTAAGAGACAGCTCAATTTTTTCAATGTTATCTGGTAGCTTCGGTAAAATAGTCGCAATTAAAAATTCGGTAACCGATTCAACAGTTACTTCGTCTGCGTTAATCATGCAATAAGCTTGATGAGGAGCGCTCATAGCTAAGTGATTATTTTCACCAAATGTACAGTCGAGTGTTTTATGCTCGTCAAATTCAGATACAGTGCCATTAAGCCCTGTAGGAATTGCTAAACGGTGATCAATACACTCATCTATAATGCCTTTAATTTGCTTTTTAACTAAACCAAAGTCTAAAACCATAGACTCTTCGTTAAGTTTACCGTGCAAAGTTAAATCAACAATCCAGCTCTCGCCAACGGCGCCGCGTTTGTTACATAAGTAAGAAAAATCAATCACAGTTAGTGAGTTAACAAAAAGGATCATAAACTTCCTTTAGACTGGTTATAAGACAGCGTTAATTATAATGATTTCTGATTGTAATTGCGCGGTTTTATAGTGCAAAAACCAATCGCGTTGATTGATTGATGATTTAATATGCAATATTTTGATTTTTTAACTGCTCCGAGTTGTTTAGCGTACAAGTGTACGCTAAAGTACTTGGCAATTTCTAAGCGAAGATAAGTGTTATGGAACCTAAAAATAGCTATACAAAAGAAGAGTTGATCCTGTGTGGTCAAGGTGAAATGTTTGGTGAAGGTAACTGCCGTTTACCAAGTGACAACATGTTAATGATGGATCGCATTACCTCTATTACTGCTGATGGTGGTATTCATGGGAAAGGCGAAATTGTTGCTGAGCTTGATATTGACCCTAGCCTTTGGTTTTTCGATTGTCATTTTAAAGGCGACCCAGTAATGCCAGGTTGTTTAGGCTTAGATGCTATGTGGCAACTAGTTGGTTTTTACTTAGGTTGGTCTGGTGGCCCTGGTCTTGGCCGTGCGCTAGGTGTGGGTGAAGTTAAATTTACTGGCCAAATTTTACCAACTAATAAAAAAGTAACTTACCGTCTTGTAATGAAACGCGTAATTAAACGTAAATTGTTTATGGGCGTTGCCGATGGCACAGTAGAAGTAGATGGCCGAGTAATCTACGAAGCAAAAGATTTAAAAGTGGGCTTGTTCCAAGACACTAGTGCATTTTAATTTTTAAACGCACAAACAAAAAGGCCTCCAATGTGGAGGCCTTTTTGCTTAAATTCGATTATTGATTTTAGGTTTTGTACATGTTGCGGTTTTCAATCGCTTCACGCCAACCTCCTAACCACTCTGATTTTGGATCTACTTGTTGATAAGGGCATAGCTCTTTTGAGCGACCTGCTAAACCTGCTTTAAAACCTTGAGAATGAGCTCTTTCTAAACGATCTCTTTTCTGTCTCTTCATCGGTAATATCCTCACCTTTTTATTTATATATTGTGTAGCATTAGTGAAATCTACATTTAATGAATAGTTAATAAAAATGTAAAATTCAAATTGTAAAAGCAATTAAATTGTTTGACTTTAACTAAGCTGCTGATGCAAAAATGAATTAACATTTAAAAAAGTAAGTGGTCATACAACATTTAATTTGACCGGTTCGTAAAAACAAATTGGCGATTTAATAATCGCTAAAAAGCACTTATGTGCTTTAATTGTGACCGACTAATATTGACTAAGTTCCAAACAAAAATGTAATCGTGACACTTTTATTTCATTAATCTTAAATTAGTAGCCCGCCCCTAAATTTGAACTATTTTTAAACAATTTAAATTTATACTTGATTATTTAAAGTCGATCGGTCTAATATGAGTTCATGAACAAAAATACATCAACACCAATACGCCGTGGTCGCCCACCTAAAATAGCCAGAGAAAACGCCGATACAAAAGCGTTACTTATTCGCACGGGCCTAGAAACCCTAACTGAATTTGGTTTTAGCGCCACGGGGCTCGATACTATTTTAAAAAAAGCGGCTGTACCTAAAGGCTCTTTTTATCATTACTTTAAAAGTAAAGAAGCCTACGGTATTGCGTTAGTTGATGCATACGACAGTTATTTTATTGCCAAGCTTACCCATTACCTACAGCAAGAAGATGTTCCCCCACTTGAGCGAATCGTTAATTTTACTCAAAGCGCAATTAAAGGGATGAAAAAATACGATTACAAACGAGGGTGTTTAGTCGGTAACTTAAATCAAGAGCTTAACCATTTAAGTGAAGAGTTTAAAACCAGATTAATGCAAAGCTACACCGCATGGCAAAACCATGTAGAGGTTTGCTTAAACCAAGCTAAGCAACAAGGCACTATTGCAAGCCATGTAAACACGCAATTAATGAGTGAGTACTTTTGGATTGGTTGGGAAGGTGCTGTTATGCGCGCCAAGCTCACAAAATCAAATACTCCACTTACTTTGTATACAGAAATGTTTTTACGCGCATTATTAACCTAATGCGTTTTTATTTACCAATTAAAAGACGATCGGTCTAAAAGGATATCCCATGAGTAACCCAATTAAAGCCATTGTTATTAATAAAGAAGATAATAACTATAGCGCTTCATTATCAACTATCGAAAATAGTGATTTACCAAACGAAAACGTATCTATCGACGTGCTATACAGCACACTTAACTATAAAGATGGTTTAGCAATTACTGGCAAAGGCCCCGTTGTACGCAGTTTTCCTATGGTGCCAGGTATTGATTTAGTGGGTACGGTTACAAATTCCACCAGCGATGAATTTAAAAACGGCGATAACGTAATATTAAATGGCTTTGGTGTAGGTGAAAAACATTGGGGCGGGCTTGCTCAAAAAGCAGCACTTAATAGCGATTGGTTAATCCCCTTACCTACTGGTATTTCACCAAAGCAAGCGATGCAAATAGGTACAGCCGGTTATACCGCCATGCTAAGTGTTATAGCGCTTCAAAAACAAGGTATTACGCCTGAATCTGGCGAAATACTGGTAACAGGTGCCAATGGTGGCGTAGGCAGCTTTGCTATTTATTTATTAAACCAACTTGGGTTTAACGTAACAGCGGCAACGGGTCGATTAGATCAAAGTGAGTATTTAAAAGAGTTAGGCGCTTCACAAATAATTGACCGAAATGAGCTTTCAAACCCGGGTAAGCCTTTGCAAAAAGAGCGATTTGCAGCGGCAATAGATTCAGTAGGTAGCCATACACTTGCCAATATTTGTGCATCATTAAAATATGGTGGCGTAGTAACCGCCTGCGGACTTGCACAAGGTATGGATTTACCAGCATCGGTGGCACCCTTTATATTACGTGGTGTATCTCTTATAGGAATTGATAGCGTAATGCGCCCTAAAGCCGACAGAATTGAAGCATGGGATCGTTTAGCTAAATTAGTAAGCGCCGATTATTTAGATAAAATTTCGACAGAAATATCACTCGAACACGTAATCGATAACGCAGAGCAACTTATGGAAGGTAAAATTCGTGGTCGTGTTGTAGTTAATTGCCAAAGTTAATTAAATAATAAGCCACATAGTAATATGTGGCTTAAACGTTTAACTAGGCACCGAATGCAGCTAATTTTTCAGCTAATTCTGTTTTAGTAATCAAACCCATTTCTTCTTGCTTTTTAAGCTTGCGAATGTTGTCAAAGTTATCTAGTTTTAAACGTGCTTTAGCTAACTTTTCTTCCATTTCTTCTTTAGATAAAACATCAAGTTTTACTGCTTTTTCTAACTTCTCTTTTTCTTGATCATATTCTTTTTGAAAAATTGCTTTTTCTTGAATTATAATTTGATCTTTTATTTTCTTTTCGATTTCAATGGCTTCATCTTCAAGCTCAATCTTTTTCTCTAAAAGAGGTTCTATTCTTGATAAAGGCTCTTGTAAAGCAACTTCAACATTTTCACCTTGGTTAGCTAAAAGGTTCTCAACATATTTTTTACCAATATCTTTGTAACCAATATTAAGCTGACCTTCGATTGAAGTGATTTCTGAACGAATCGCTGAAAGTTTTGCGTTTTCTTTTGCTGAAGTAGCAATATCACTACTTAGTTTTGATGTAGAGTCACTAATATTTGAGCCAATAGTGCTTGCTTGAGTTTTGATCTTATTAAAAAGTCCCATTTCGTAATATTCCTTAATCTTTAATACTATAAATTGGCATCTTGCCGTATTTTATAAAGCTTTTTAATATTACCGATTATTTAAACACGTGTAAATTTTATCTTTCAATTCATTGTATGTGTAGATTTTAGAGTATCAAAACTTATAGATAAAACTTATAATGCAATTTGTATTTTAATAATGAGGCAACACCTATGAGCAACCAAGAACTTTTCAGTAATAACCCACTGCAAGGCGTAAAATTAGAACAAGTGGTTGAAGAGCTGGTTGAACAATACGGGTGGGAACTCCTGCACGCTTATTTACAACTTAACTGCTTTAAAAATAATCCTGATGTTAAGTCTGCGGTTAAATTTTTACGTAAAACACAATGGGCACAAGAAAAAGTAGATAACTTTTACCTTTACCGCCTTAAAAACTTACCTAAGCCTGATGATGTTCAATACGAACTACCACCACGAGATCGTGTGATCCCAGCTGATCATAAACCGGGTGAGCCGTGTGAACTTAGTTTTGTTGATGCTAAACGTATTGTAGAGAAAAAAGAATCTAAGCAACGTGCTCGCGATCGTAAGCAGCGTTCTAATTCTAGTAACCCTTGGGGTAACTAAAAACTTACTAATTTAAGGTTGAAGAGCTGTTTATAAATAGCTCTTCGACTATTTTCTCATTAACTTCAATTATATCCGCCTTACATAGCCAATAAATAACAATTAGTACCCTCGGTTTTTCCAAAAATCTGTTTCGGTGCGCTCTGCCTCTAATGCCACATTAAAAGTTTTATCAGCAATGATTTTTCCATTTAATTCAATCGTCATTCGCCAATCACCCAATTTATTTTCTATTGGCAGCCAAAGCGTATCGCCTAAATAAAAGTTCCAATCACTGTTTTTAACGTATACATCGCCTTCAAAAGGATCCATCACATCACCGTTACTACCTGGAATATCAGGATGGTAAATACAATAATGAAGCTTTTCGCCTTTACCTTTTTTGATATTTACGATTAAGCCAAACTCAATATCTACCTCAGCTATTACATTTGTTGTAAATTGCTCTATTTGTGGCAACGCTTTACTTTCACTATCCCACTTAGAGTAAATACCGTGACTTTGTAACGTCACTACAGGTTTTGTTTTAGCCATTAAGGTAGCCTTTTATGTTAGCTATTTTGGCATTAGTTTAACTTTTTGAAATTTTAAAATAAAACACAATCTCATAAAGTTAAATCTCAACTTAGCTTTAATACTCCGCCTATTTACATAATTGCTAATTTGTCATCATTGTTTACACACTATTTGCACAATTGCTGATTATTGTTTGAGTAACTTAATTGATCAGGTAGGCAGCAATGAAACAATACGCACTTAATAATAAAAATCGAAATAGGATAAATGCTTTAAAGCTCACTTCTCTTGCTTTAATTGTTTCATCGTTAGTTGCATGTGGAGGTGGAGAAGGCATAGCTGATAGCTCAGAAACTACAGAAAGCTCATCACAAACCACCACAGATAATGGCACAGGTACCAGCAGTTCAACCCAAAGTGTACTTTGTGAATATAGCTACAGTGAATATAACGAGTCAGAGTCAGTACAAGCCACCAGCGCTGCAGATTGGTCATGCACAGGAACTACACGCGACTTAGCAGCTAATGGCATACCCGATCACGAAGTAGGTACATTCCCTAATGCTGATAACCCAAATACTATTTCTGAACAATCAGTAAATGAAAGCTACACACTTGAGCCTATAGAAACAACACAAGCAACTATGCTTGGTGGTCCTCGTGGAATGATAGGCGTTGTACTTAATGGCATTAAAATAGACGCAGGCACAGGCGGAAGTTGTGATGATTCTGGCACCGATTGCGATTTAGGCGACAACAGCGGCAACTGGAATATAGAAGCCCTAAGCCAAGACACGTTTAGTTTTGGAACAGACGACAACAATGCACATGTACAACCCGATGGCACATATCACTATCATGGTATGCCAGAAGGCTTTGTAGCAATGCGAGGTGGCAATAGCACCACTATGACTCTAATAGGCTGGGCAGCAGATGGCTTTCCTATATATGCACGTTACGGCTATTCAGACTCAAGTGATGCAACTTCAGCCCTAACCGCAATGACCGGTAGCTACCAACACATAACAACCGTAAGCGCAAACCGCCCTTCTACCGATATATACCCATTAGGTACATTTGCACAAGATTGGGAATACGTAGCAGGCTCTGGTGATTTAGATGAATGTAATGGCCGCGTTGGTGTAACGCCTGAGTTTCCTGATGGGATATACCACTACTACGCAACAGACACTTACCCGTTTTTTCAACGCTGTGTTAAAGGCGAAGTTTAGTTAGGAGTAAGCTATGCCTTATATAAAAAGAGGTCTACTGAGTATGACTACTTTGGGTTTGTTGATTATGCCAAATTTAGCAAACGCGCATTTAATGGTTGCAGATCACGGTACGCTGAATTTTGTTGATAATAACGTGTTTATTGTGCTTTCAATCCCTATGTCGGCTTTTAAAGGGGTTGATGAAGATAAGGATGGCAAAGTATCAATAGTTGAGTTTAATGCTCATAAAAAACAAATAAGTAAGCGAGTTAAAAAGAACGTTTATTTAGCAGATCATCAGTATAAATTTACTATTGACGGACTTTTACTAAACCCAGAAGCGTCGCATACACATAAAAGCGACAATATAGACCAAGTAACCATTACTGGGCGCTACTCTTTGCCCAGTAAATTAACCAAAGTTAACTTTAACGTTAAGCTATTTAGTAACAATGAGCACAAGCAGCATTATCAAATAACAGCGACTAATAAAACGCAAAAGCTAACTCATCAATTTGAGCTATCACCAACATCGCCCTTTAGTAAGGTGTTTAATAATTAGTAATACTTACCTAAATAATTAAGTGGCAAAGAGTACAAGTTAAACCAATTTGTGCTCTTTTTTATCTTTGTCTTCTTATTTAATACTCTTTAGTTAAGTGCTTTTTCTATAAAGATACAAGCTTAGGATTTTTAGGAAAGTAATGCTCTTCTTGCTGCTCACATAAACTAAACTCACGGGTGTTTTTATAAGGGAGTTTCATAAAGCCCGCAACACCAACGTCAGTAATATTTACCGCGTATTGCATGAGTTTATTAAGAAGGCGTTTAAACTCAACTTCTTTGGTCGAATCGAGTAATCGGTAGTAATGGTGAATTTTCATTCTATCAGGCAGTGCTTCAAAAATAATACACCCCGTATGATGAATTTGGTTAAGCTCAAATACGCACTTAATAACTTTTTTAGGTAGCTGTAGTTGCTCGTCAGGGTCTTTACCGTCTTCAAAGTATGAATGCGGGCGGGTTATGTCATTTGCTTTCATACTTACTACTTCGTATTCAAGCTCTGGTAGGCTATCAAACTTAAATGCCCCCGTGCCATCTCGCTCTAGTTGAATAGTTTTACGGGCATCAAACAAACAGCACTTAAATAGCCCTTTTTGATTAATCGCTTGCGCAAGCATAACCGTATTATTAATCGCATCACTAAACGCATCACCCAATGATTCGTCATGCATAATTAAAGACGATTCAACAAATAACGACTCATCTCTCCAATGAAAACTAAGCCCGCCTACTACAGGATACTTTGCTAATCGGCTTATAGATGCTAAAAATGCTTTTTCGGTATCGCCTGTATCAAACAAAAACTCTTTGTAATAACGGTCAAGTTGCGCGTCGTTTATATCTAGTAATTGTTGATTATGATCAGCCTGGCGTAAAAATTGTTTTCGTGAGCTATACACAACCGTATCTGGCTGCTCATCGCTACCATACCAAAAAGGGATATCTGCTTTTTTTTGTTTTTTAGCAAACTCAGGTAAATACGCTTTCGCCATAGTTGTAATGTTACGCATAAAGTAATCACCAGCACCATCACGTTGAGCTTTACTTTTAGAGAGCATACCATCAATCACTTTAGCCAGTTCTTTTGGGAGCCCTAAGCTGCTTGCAGGGATGGCTTGTGCACCAAAGCGACACGACTGCGCCGACGCTAGCGCATACAACGTAGCGGCTACACCTTGTTCATCAAATCGTGGGGATGATTGCTCCCCCGACATTTGTGCTTCACCAATAAAGTACACATCGCCCATACGCGCATTAGTTGTACTTAAATCGCCCGACATTAAATCCATAAAGTTACTGGCAACAGGGTTACCATCGCTATCGAGCTGTGCATACACAGAGCTTCCCCAATCCACTAACGACAGCGCATCAGTGTTTGCATCCCAAACAAGGTTTGAAGGCTTTATATCGCCATGCACTATAGGTTGTGGGCTAATGCCGTTTTTGTGACTGCGTAAATCAATTAATACATTACGTAACCTAACAGCTAGCGCCATTATTTGCGCGGCACTAAAGCGCCCTGTTTTAAGCGATACTTTTTCAAGGTCCTCTCCAATGGCGCGCGCCATCATTAAAATCCCTTGTTTTTTAATTCGCTCAAATGCATAAAAGGTAGGCACTAAGGGGTTATTAATTTGCGAAAGCATATACGCTTCGTCTTCTAGGCGGTCACGTACACTTTGGGCAAGCGTAATACGCGAAAACTTAAATACCCAAGGTAAGCCGTTATCGTCATCACCTGCAAATACAAAACCAAAAGCACCTGAACCAATCATTTCAACGTTTTTGTAGCCCAGCAGTGTTAACTGCTTAATACAAATATTAAGCCACTGGCGGTGTTTTTTAGCATCGCGGTGCGAAAGTAAATAAACAGATTGCTCTTCGTTGATATAAAAGTTGCGGATTTCTTTGGCTTTCAATACAGGTACTCAAATTTATAAAACTAACTAATTATTAGTTTTATGTAATGAGATTACAATAGGTTAAATAAGAGTTTTGAAATCGTTGAATAAAACAGCGCTAAAGTAGCGCCAGAACAGTAAATTTAAGTGTAAACGTTAAAGCTCAAAGTAAGCTTTTACAATGCACTGTATATAAATACAGTGCATTGCTTTTTGCTAACTTTCAATAACACGAAGCTGCTTAAGTGATGACACAGCTATGTGCGTTTGATAATAATATTTATTAGTAGCTCTACCACGGCTCATAAAATCGATAGTTACTCGTTTAGCTTCGCCTGTTACTTCTATTGTTTTATCAATAAAAAAGGTGTCTGCTGGTTGCCCGTATTTACTTTGAAGCTCGGCTACCACATTAGGCTGTATTGATACCGTAATTGAACGCCTGTCGCGATAATCAGTTTCGGTATTTAAATACAACCACTTACCCTGAGCTCCCGCCGCTTTAATATGAAACTGGTAAGTGCCAGCAACACCCTTAGGTGCAATTTGCTCAGTTAAAGCGATAAGGTTCATATTTGCAGCCGTACTTTGGCTCATTTCAATTTTATGGGGAACAGAACTACATGCACTAAGCGTTAGCACACTTAGTAAGGCTAGATATTTCAAGACACAATTTCCTTGTTTCTTACACCAATTCGCATAATTAAGTGATCTATTTTGAGGCAAGAAAACCGTGTCGATAACAAAGCAAAAATTTCGTTATTGAGTTGTTCTATATCAAAAATTTTAATGCAGTTAGCGATTTAATCTCTTAAATTGATTAACTATTATTGCGGATTGGTATTATGCATTATTAAAAATATGTAGCGTTAATGATACCACTATATGCAGCCATGTTTCTATAATCAATCCAAACAATTAGTTAGCGGGTATTAAGGCGCATTGCGCTGAGAAGGATCTGTTTTAAAACTTTTTAGCAAACTTTGTGGGTCAACCACCTCGGTATGCTCTTTAGCAGCCTGCGCCCACCATATTAGTTGGCCAAACGTACGTGAGAAATAATTAAACCACGATGATTGACTCTCTCCTGCAACAGGTTTGCCATCCTCACTAAACACATCTTGCGCTTTTGGCACGTGGATCATCGCCGATACCGGCAAACAGCCAAGTTCAGATAAAAAAGTACGCATGCTAATGGCCGCTCTTACGCCACCCCATTGTCCTGCTGAGTAAGTTACTATTGCACTTGGTTTATACGAAAATAGTGAGCTACCAAAATGATTAAGTAAGTCAGCGAGGGCTGGACTCATGCTGTGATTGTACTCAGGACTAATCATTATATAACCATCTGCGGCTTTAATTTTATCAGCTAAAAGAGTGAGCTCTGTAGGTGCATTACTTTTAGCGTATGCAAAATGTGGTTTAAATACGTTTTCGCTAGGAAAGTCCAACGCATCAATTAGTTCAAACTCATGGCTACCAAAATGCTCTGTTAAGCATTCTATACAAGCCCTAGAAACCCTTAAACCTAGGCGAGCAGGCTTTGGTGGTGTACTATCGCGTACCGTGCCTAAAAATACTAAAAACTTCATATGTAATTCTCAACTGTATTTGAACGATAGCTAAACACTAACATTTTTAGTTATTGTGTATTACACATACGCATTGTTTATTGATTCAAAACACAAAAAATAATTAAATTTAAAACTAATTTTTAGTAACCATCGCGCTTTAAAACATATTTTATCATGTGTTAAATTCACTCGTTTTCCATACTTTTTACACATTTGGCCAGTAATATGCCACAGTATAAGTACACCAAAACCTATACCGAAAAGGATACAAGTAATGGGCTTAAAAAATTATAGCGCATGTGCAATCATTGTTACCGCAACAGCTTTAACTCTAAGTGGCTGCAACGACTCATCTACTAACAAAAATACCGAGCAAGTCAGTAGCCCACTTAGTGAGCCGCAAAAAGCGAATCAATCAATAAAGCTATCTATGTTCAAACAAGGGGCTTTTATTACAGAGCCTAAAATTGTTGATTGTGAAACCCAGCAAGGTACTAAAACAACCTGTTATGAGTTTACTACATCAGGTGCACCCGCAGGCAGAGAGCCTGGCCCATTTTGCCCTCGCAGCACAACAGACGGAGCTGATGTATCAGGTACTTAGTTTGATAAACAAGGTAAAGGAGAGCTAGTCGACTTAACTGGCGACTTTATTCTTAAGCTAGATGAATACTATGGCGATGAAAAATGGGTATTGTATGACGCAAAAACAAATAAAGTTCGTTATACAGCAACAAAAGAATCTTGCTCAGGTGCTGCACGCCCAGATGTAGAAGAACAATACAAACAAAATTGTATTGAATGCGAGCTATCCTATTTAGAAGATAACTTTTCGCTTACGTATTTAATTCCGACTACACCAATAGTGAGTAAAAAATCCAGCCGATTACATACCGTGGGCTTAGCGCTTGATGGTACTGAACTTTCAGGCCCTGCACCTATAAATGCTATTTTAGGCAGTTATACAATTGCAGCATTTGACGACTGCGGTGGGCATATTAACCTGCACCAAGGTTATCACTATCATTCAACAAAAGGATGTACCGATTCAGCTCCAAGTACTGATGGACACGCTCCTTTAATAGGTTATGCCGTTGACGGTTACGGTATTTACGCAATGAAAGATGCACAAGGCAATGAAGAGTCACTCGACGAATGCCGTGGTATAACAGATGAAACCAGAGGCTATCATTATCATGCTGCCAGCCCGAGCGAAAATTTGTTTATTGGCTGCCTTCATGGTGAGTCTCTAAGAGCAGCTGGTGGCCCGCCGCCAGGCAATAAACCACCATCAAAGCATTGAGAAAGTTATGACTATTAAATATAAATCACTGTTTGTTTTACTTGCTCCTTCATTATTACTTTTAAGTGGTTATGCGGCTGCACATTCTCAGCCACTTAATCAAATAGCAGTGAAAGCATGTTTTGAAAAGCAAAAGTCACAATCGTGTCAGTATCAGGGTGGGCATAACGACTTATATATAGGAAGCTGCCAATATATGGCTGATGACTTAATGTGTGTTCGTAATCAACCCATTCAAAAAGTTGATAAGAAAGAAAGTAAAACGAATAACAGCAATGACAGCCACGAACATCAAAATAAGCAGCATAAGTAGTTTTAAGAGTTAAGAGTTGTGGGTTTTGTATTATACCAATTCGCTTAATTAAGTGATCTATTTTGAGGGTAGAAAAACGTGTTGATAGCTAGGCAAAAAATTCGCTATTTAGTTGTTCTCGGCAATTGCTCCTGCATTGCTCTACCTTCTGCATCCATGCAGTCGTAAATGAAAATTTTTTAACACAGGTAGCGACACGTTTAGCCCCGCAAAATGATTAAGTATTATTGCGGATTGGTATTAGGTGCAGTAAATTTACTGCACCTAATTAATTTAAACCGTTACGATTAGTATTGATAACTTAGCCCTACACCACCCCAAAATATATTTCGAAGTGTCTCGTCACCTGCAAAGCGTTTTTCATCTTTATTAACGGCAATGCTATAGCTTGTATATGTGTATAAGGCTAACTGATTAAAAAGCTGATACGACAAGTTTGCAGTAAACTTTACGTTGTTAATTCCGTTGTGCCCATCATTAACATACCCCGCATTAAACCCCACGCCCGATTGAATATCCAATAATAGTAAATCGTTAATATAAAAATCTTTTTTTACTGCCAGCTCCAAAAATGTACCGCTGGCATCAAATGAATGATAAACACTACTTAATAACTGAATATCGTCTGCATAGAGATACGCAAAGTCGAGGCTTAGCTCATTATCGTGAGCATCAATGCCTTCTTCACGAGCTTTAATATAGTTATAACCTACATACATCTCTATCCGCTCAGATAAGTGAGCGGTATAAATAGCATTTAAATTAAGCTCTGAATAATCACTACTAATACCTTTTGCCGCCCAAGGGATCACCGCAAAGTTTTTATAATTAAACTCAGTAGCAATTGATGCAATACCATTACCAGCAAGGTTATCTCGGCCTTCGGTTACATATCGGCTTTCCCATAATGGGTGAATATGTAAATCAAACTCTTTATTTTTATAATTTACGTCAGTATTGGTATGCTTAATATTTCCGCCTACGCCCACTTCAAGCTCTTGATAGTGCTCTTGTGTTTTTGCTTGTGCGTAAACTGTATTTACTCCCGCTAGAGTCGTAATAACAAATACATATTTTAAATAGTGAGTCATTTATTAAGTCCAAAACCATCATAAATGGTAAAAAGTGGCGCATAGTATTGTTATAAAACGTATTAGCGCAATAAATGGATGCACATTTATTGTTTTATTTATTAGATTTGAAGTATTTACTAAGTATTACCCATAAACTACAAGTTGCAATTAGCTCGGATTTCAACCAACAAACCAAAGCTATATACGCACCGAGCAATGCTCTAGCAGGTACTTAATTTAATAGTTCAGATGATAGTTATAGTACTCACGGTGAGGTGTTCCCTATTGCAAAAACAGGAAAAGTATAAGTAGGAAGTGTAAAAAAGTGCGGTAAAGGGGAAAACTATAAGCAGCAATAACTCATTAAGCTGCTTATTATTCTTAAAATTATTAACCTAATTTGATAGCCAGTTTAGTGACTTAAGTAAGCCATAAGGATAATCAGTGCAACATAAAAACAAAAACCGAGTAAGAAGATTAAGTCGACTCTTCTAGCTTTACTCGCTTTTATACTGCCCAAACGTTACCACTTTTAATAGCAGCCAACCGGTCGAGTAAAACAAAAAGCTCAAACCAGTTTCAACTATTAGCCAAATAAAAATCTCAAATGCAATACTCATTAACTATGTCCATTAGTTTGGAATACAAAAACCATATCAGCTATGTGTTTAAAATACAGCCAGCTAAGTTAATTAAGGTGTAACAGTAAATTTCGTTAAACCTATTAACTGACCTGATTCGGTGACTACTTTTACTTGCCACTTACCAACAGAGTCTTTAGGAAAGTTTACTTTGTGTGTCCACGCTCTATAACCTAGCTCTCTCCCGCCGTTTATATTTAACGTGATCCGATCAACTTCTTTTTTATTATGAAGCCAAACATGAAATATTTTTTCATTTAAGCCTCTTGGTGCTTTAACAGCGGTCCAACTATATAAACCTTGATGGTGCAGTGTATAAGAGTCTAACTGTTTAATACTCCCTACTGGCTTTTTATGCTGTAAATCAACTTCATGAGCTAACGTAATATCGGTTAATCGCAGCGCTGCTGGAGGCACATAGCTTCTTAATTGCCACACAGCAGCGCTCAAAGCACATAAAATCAATACAAGAATAGGAAAACGCCACCAGCGTGCATTAGGCATTAAATTATTTAAACTCGGTAGAGTAACCACTACAGCGGTTACAAGTGCGGCGGCTAAACTTTGGCTCGTTGTAAGGTTTAACAAAATAGGTAAAGTAACAAGCAAAACAACGAATAAAGCAAAGTTATGAAACACACTAAATAACGTACGGTTTCTAGCAAGTTTTTTGTAATAAAAGGGGTCTATAACCGATATAACCGCACACAAAACAATGAGGGAAGTAAAAATTGCTTGAGGATGATCCCACTGTGTAACCGCTAAAAAAAACGGCAAAGCAAAAAATAGACTTTCTTGTTGCACCATTTGCAGAGCAAAACGCATTACATTAGGAGATACAGCCACACCAAACTTTTCTTCTACTTTGTCACGTAACCAATTATCAATAATTAGCCACAACCAACTAATAAGTAAAAATATCGCAATAACTTGCGAAAAAGACTCTTTTCTATCTACAAGTGCAAAGCTAGCAACGCCCGACAAAAAAGCCAACACAGCCAACAATCCAGGTCGCTTTTGCATCGCGCTTATAAATTTAGCGATTATATTTTTACAGTAATCCATGTATAAGTGTTTCCGTACGGGTACGTACTTTATTATTTTTATTCAGAGTATGATTAGTTTAACCAAGTTTAAATGAACAACAGATAGATAGATGGATTCAAACGCGTTATTTACCAGTAAATCAAACTAACCATTTTAATTAAATAAAAGCCCGGCATAGCGCGTCATTGGTACGTTTATTAATTTTTGTAACGCATGCGCTTTTGCAAGTAATTCATCGTCACTAAGTGCAGGCATTTTATTGTTAAAAGCGAACACAATTTTATTACCGCCTTCAATAATAAAACTAAGAATCTTTCCTGCAAATTCTTTCTCAAGTAGTTGATCAAACGCTTCCCTCTGCCCAACTTTGGTATGGCAAATATTAAGTACTAAAACACCATCAAAAGTGAGCGCATTTTTACAATCGCGTAAGTAAGATGATTGCACCTGATCTGATTCCATCCCTTCTGAGCTATATAAATCAGAAAAAATAACGTCCGTTTTTATCTGCGTGTTTTTCATGTAGTTTGTCGCATCATCAATATGAATAAACAAACGTTCTGACACAGGAACTTCAAAATATTTTATAGCCATATCAGCAACGGCTTTGCGGTATTCAACGGTATGTATAGTCAGTGCAGGAAACGCATGATAAAGACTTTTTGCTATAGAGCCCGCCCCAAGTCCCATTATCATCGCGGTTTTTAAGTGCGGAATAAAAAAAAGCGCAGCCATCATAGCTTGCGTATAAGCTAAGCTTAACCCGTTTATATTATTTAATTTAATACAGCTTTGATAAATTTTTCCGTCAAAGCTGAGAATAAGATTCTTTTTTGTTTGATATACATAAACAGGGCCATGCTCATCAATGGTTGATGCAATACAAGTGCCTTTGATATCCACGAATACTCAATAGGTGAGGTGATGAAAAACGAGTATAACTTAGTTAACGCACTGGCATCGCTATTAATATGATTTATAGCCTTTTATTAATTTACAAGCATTTATATACGTACTTAGAAAAGTCGGTTTATCTTTTGAGATTAGATTAGCTAAGGTATCTACTTATATAGCCAGCTGGAACTTACCCGTGACGACATTTATTATAAACAGCGACGCAACATGCTAAAAACTTAACTAATGTACTGTTATAGCTATAAAAAACCCCTTTGAATATTCCTCATGTTCAACATGAATAAAGTGCACACCAAAACAAAGGAAGTCTAAACGGCTAAACATCCATCCTTTATTTTTATCGATTTATGCCTTTTTCTCGCCAATTGCTACGTAATCGAATCTAACAATAGTGATTAATGAATATGACTCATGTTTTATGTGAAATTAAACCGTTTTTCTTCATATACCAATCAACGTATAAATTACTCATCCCTTAGCGCAAAACACTATTACTAACAACTTAAAGCTACTGAATAACAAAACCAGCTAAGTAAGTTGCAAGGCTAATAAAGCGCAGAGCATCAATCAGGTTTAAATTATAAAATTGGATATAAACACGATGAAAAAAGATTTTACATTTAATATTAAGAGCGTTTCACTCGACGAAAATTATCATCCATCAACTAATACGCGTATCACAACCAACTTTGCTAATTTAGCCAGAGGTGAATACCGCAAAGCAAATTTGCGTAACGCCTTAAACATGATTAACAACCGTTTTAATGCCCTAGCCCACTGGGATAACACCAAAGGTGAGCGTTATGCTGTTGAGCTTGAAATTGTCTCTGTTGAGATAGGTATTGAAGACGGCGGCGAAAGCTTCCCATCAATCGAAATATTAAAAACAAATATTGTTGATCATAAAACAAATAAACGCATTGAAGGTATTGTAGGAAACAACTTTTCATCGTATGTGCGCGACTACGATTTTAGCGTACTTCTACAAGAGCATAATAAAGGTAAGTCTCAATTTAGCATTCCAGATGACTTTGGGGTTTTACATGGCAAGCTATTTCAGTCATTCGTAAATTCGGATACATACAAACAAAACTTTAAAAAACCACCGGTTATATGCCTAAGTGTGTCAGATAACAAAACCTACAACCGCACCGAAAACCAACACCCGGTACTTGGCGTAGAATACGAACCAAATGAATCGTCTTTAACTGAGCAATACTTCAAAAAAATGGGCTTGCAGGTACGTTACTTTATGCCGCCAAATAGTGCAGCGCCTTTGGCATTGTTTTTCTTTGGTGATTTACTTAATGATTACAGCAATCTTGAGCTTATAAGCACCATTAGTACGATGGAAACGTTTCAAAAAATCTACAGACCAGAGATTTATAATGCCAACGCAACAGCGGGTAAATCATATAAACCAAACTTAAAAAACTTGGATCATTCACTAACGCAAATTGTGTATGACCGAGAAGAGCGCGGCAAGTTAGCAAATGAGCAAGGCAAGTTTGCACAAGAGCATTTTATCAAGCCGTATCAAACGGTTCTTGAGCAATTCTCTACTAGCTATCTGTCATAACAACTAATAGTAACATCCAGTAATAACGCGCTTAACGATACGTTTAATAATTAACTAAAATATACGGCATTATTTATTATGAAAAAATTACTACCTACATCTACCGCTGGCAGTTTACCTAAGCCTTTATGGCTTGCAGAGCCAGAAACACTTTGGTCACCTTGGAAATTACAAGGTGATGAATTAACCCAAGGAAAACACGACGCCCTACGCTTGTCATTATTCGACCAGCAACAAGCAAGTATTGATATTGTTAGCGATGGTGAGCAAACAAGGCAACATTTTGTAACTACATTTATAGAGCACCTAAATGGCGTTGACTTTGAAAAACGTAAAACAGTAAAAATTCGTGACCGATACGACGCAAGCGTACCTACAGTTGTGGGCCCTGTTAGCCGTCAAAAGTCTGTGTTTGTTGAAGACGCTAAATTTTTACGCAAGCAAACCAAACAACCTATTAAATGGGCATTGCCAGGCCCAATGACAATGATTGACACGCTTTACGACGATCATTATAAAAGCCGCGAAAAACTAGCGTGGGAATTTGCCATAATTCTAAATCAAGAAGCAAAAGAATTAGAAGCCGCCGGCGTTGATATCATCCAATTTGATGAGCCCGCGTTTAACGTATTTTTTGATGAAGTGAACGACTGGGGAATTGCCTGTTTAGAGCGCGCAATTGAAGGTCTTAAATGCGAAACCGCCGTGCATATTTGCTATGGCTACGGCATTAAAGCCAATACAGATTGGAAAAAAACACTAGGAAGCGAATGGCGACAGTACGAAGAAGCATTCCCTAAGCTTCAGCAATCTAATATCGATATTATCTCACTAGAGTGCCATAACTCGCATGTTCCAATGGATTTACTAGAACTCATTCGCGGTAAAAAAGTAATGGTAGGCGCAATTGATGTAGCAAATCATACTATCGAAACGCCAGAAGAAGTAGCTAATACGCTGCGTAAAGCACTGCAATTCGTAGATGCCGACAAACTCTACCCGTGTACAAACTGCGGCATGGCTCCACTACCTCACCATATAGCCAGAGGTAAACTAAATGCCTTGAGCGCTGGGGCTGAAATTATAAGAAAAGAGTTATTAGAAAAGAACTAGAAAAGAACTAGAAAAGTAGCTTTAAAATACAAATTGTAAACAATAACGGCTGTCGCACCATGCCATAGTAAAATCCATAAACATGGTGCGTTAGTTAAAACCTACTAAAGAACAAAGTTTAGGTTAGTTATTTAATTTTTTTATTAAAAAGCTCTAGCCTGTTTTTTGAAAAATCGATAACTGCTTGGTATTGAGTAAAAAAGGGAGAGCCTAAAAAGCCATGTACTCCCTTTTCACCACCCGCGACCTGAACATGGTCAAGATTAAGTGACACAAAGCCAGGACTTTCAAACAAGGCATTTCCAAACTCAATTGAATGAACTTCTATATCCCCCATTGCGTGATCAGAAGTGCCCAAGCCTGCTGCATTCTCAACATTTAGTTTTTCTTCAATGCCTAACTCACTAAGGCATGCCCGGTCTAAAACAGATGCCCCAGCGCCAGTATCTAAAATAAAACGTAACAATTTACCGTTAATTTTAGCTTCAACAATTTGGTGGCCTGTTTCTGATATTTCAAACTCAATTACAGTTTTGCCTTCAGATAAATTTATATACGTTCCTTGTTATAAAGTTTTTAAAATCTTACTTACTATTTTCAGCTTCCCACAATTAATAGCCAAATTTTACTAGTCGCCCACCTCAGCGCGTTTTGTTAGGTAACGTTTATCACCTGAGGCTCAATATTTGTTAAAACATGAATGATTTCATTTGTAGTCATTACTGAATAATGAAACAGCTTATTGTTGTTTAAACTGAAAGTATTCGTTTTAGTTTGCGCATACTCCAATAAGCTTGAATCAGAATACACGCCGATTACGCCCGAATCACGGTTTTGATGATAGTCATGAAAATGGCTACTTTCATCATAAGTTTCAAATAAAACGGTATTTGTAAACACAACCATAAACCTTACGGGATCATCGCCTTTTATATAAGTTTTAAGGTTCAGTGTTAGTAACCCATCAACATACGATAATTTGTCTAAGCTCCAGTCTTGGTAATTATTTGTGACTTCATCGATGGCAGTATTCATTTAATTACCTAACGAGCCTGTAGATTAACTCGTTTCTATTTGTTTTTATTGATAAACAAACCATAGCTGAGTTCCTATTTTGGTTCAATTGATTACTGTATTTTTACGCAGAATATAAAGAAGTGTTTGCTGTTGGTTTTAATTGGCGTTTTGAAAAGGATTACTGGTGTTTATGTGCAAAATTTAGGATGAGTGCCTTTGTTATTTCCTCTAAGAAAAGAACTAGATAAGTAAAGTCGGGTCTAAATCTACATACACCCTACGATGAATCAACTTACCTAACGACATTGAAAAGTAAGGGATCACCGCTGTTAAAATTTGCGGTGGAAAGAGAACTTTAGCGCTTGCTGTCCACCTCAGGCCGTGTTGTTATATGTACATTAATTCAAGTCTATTTCAGGGTGCTCTTTAATCCCGTACATTTTTTCCATTATTTTTAAGTAAAAATCTAAAGAGGGCATATTCATTTCTTCACGCCGTATATCTACATTAGTTTCATCTTCTATGGGGCTAAACACAACTTTACCTTCACTCACGTCAGCTTGAGTACCATAGATTTGTTTCTTTCCTTGTGCAATAAGAACTCTATCAGTTAAAAGAGCAACTTGTTGTCCGCTAACACCTTCTCCATTCAAATATGATTGTTTTAAATAAGGAAGCATTTTTACTTTAAATGCAACATCAGGTGAATGCTGAATGACTAAAAATGCTGCTTCAACTCCTTTAACTCCGACTAAATCCTTTGTTACCCAATAATGCTTTTTAATGATAGCTTTAAGTTTTCCTGTATTACTCTCATCTATTTTCATCATTTGTTCTAGGAGTGCTTTAGGTGGATTTTGCCACCCAGCTTCTCCTATTTTATTTCGAATATGTTGATCTTCAATTTCCATTTCAATTAGTTCTTTTTGCAGAGGAAGGTTAATTTCGGCAAAAGAATAAAAAGGTATAATCAACAGTAAAAATAGGTAACGCATCAACTGAACTCTCCTCGCCCCGATATGGGCCGAAAAATGCATGGCTATAATTAGCGAGGTACGAGCGCAGCCATGCTTTTTGCGTCCTTACCATTATTGGCTTGCTAGGTACACTTTGCACCTAGCCAAAATATAAACTAAATAGTGGTAAACCAAAAATATAAGTTATACCAACACCCGTTAATGAAATACCAAAACTAACAAACCAAACTAACGCTGAACCGCGAATAAATGATGAGTCAGTACTTTCTAATTGCCGTTTGGCCCAAGCGTTATAGTAGTGAAATACAAAGAACCCACTAAACGACAATGTAATACCAAGGATTACATAAAGCCAAAGATCAAAAGTAGTTAATTCAATCACAAATATTTTTGCCTACATCAATAGATTTCATGTGTACCTAACGAGCCTGTAGATTAACTCGTTTTTAAATTTGTTTTTTATTGATAAACAAACCATAGCTGAGTTCCTATTTTGGTTCAATTGATTACTGTATTTTTACGCAGAATATAGAAGTGTTTGATATTGTTTTAATTGACGTTTTAGAAGGAAATACGGGTGTTTGAGTGGCTTTTATTTAGGGTGAAAACGCTTATCCTTCTCAATGCATCGTGTTTTGCAGCTTTTCTATATTATGAACAAGGCAATACAGTTGCCACACAATAAAGTAAAGGCATTCACTTTCGCTTGACCCCGTAAGGTCAGTTTATTCATGC